>DASXQC010000167.1:0-5010 GCA_036493235.1 Reyranella sp. | reverse complement strand
CGGCGGCTACTTCGCCTACACCAACTACATTCAGCCGCACGAGCAGGTCACGGCCTCCGCTGAGCCGACGGCCGTGCCGGCTCCGGCGGCTCCCGAGACGCCCGCCGCGACGCCGGCTCCGATCGCGCCGAAGAAATAGGTGCGCGCGACCGTCGACGAGTATCTCGCGACCAACCCGACGCCCGAGGCGATGCTGGCCAAGGCCAAGGAGTTCGCCGATGCTGGCGACATGAACGCAGCCTTCCTCGTATGGCGCCGCGCCGCCGAAACCGGCAGCGTGCCGGCGCAGGTCGAGCTCGCCTCGTTCTACGATCCACTCGTCACACCGCCGAAAGCCGGCTTCACCCCTGACGGCACACGCGCCGCCGACTGGTACGAGCGCGCGGCGCTGGCCGGCAACGCCGAGGCGCAGCGCAAGTTCGGCCTGCTGCTCGCCAAGGGCGGCGCCGGACTGCCGGCCGACCAGGGTCGCGCCAAGTCGTGGCTGCAGCAGGCGGCGGCGCAGAACGATGCCGAGGCCAAGAAGGCGCTGGAGACGATGCCCAAGTGATGAGGGCCAAAGTGAGGACGATCGCTGGTCTACTGCTGGCGATCGTCGCCTTCCCCGCCTACGGCCAGACAGCAACGCCGTTCACGTGCGGCGCGTTCAAGGCCGAGAGCAAGCGCGTGGGCGCCGAAACCCAGTGGACCGTCGTCAACGGCAAGGAGAAGGCAAGCGAACAGGGAGCGCTCAAAAGCGGGCCCGTGTTCGAATGCGTCGACAGCGCCGTGCTGGCGATCGAGTTCACCACGTCGGCCGGCCACAGCTTCATCGATCTGCGATTCCCCGACGGCAGCGAGATCGGCTACGGCAACCAGATCGTCCGCCGCAACAACCGCTTCGTGCTGCCGATCCAGGCCAAGCCGCGCATCGATCCGAAATACCGCGCCGACTTCGACTATCACTGCAAATTCGAGCTGCCCGGCGATCCCATTCCGGCGGCCAGCCGGGCCGATTGCGTGTTTTGAGCTGGGGGCGCGCCGCTCCAGTGGCGCGTCATGGGATGTAGCAACCAGAAGAACGCGCCGCTGGAGTGGCGCGCGCCCAGCGAAAGATCAGGTCTTCTGACCGCCGGGCGGCATCGGGGTCTGATTGGGTTCCTTGCCCGGCTCCTTGGTGCCGAGCGGGTCTTTCATGGTGCAGACGTCCTGGCGCAGGCGGTCCTTCAGCGCCGCGATCTGGTCCTCGATCTGCTTGTTGGACGCCTTCTGCTTGTCGATCTGGTCCTCGAGCGCCTTGACTTGCGCCTGGTCGGGGCCCGGCGGGGCGGGCGGTGGGGGC
Organism: Reyranella sp.; assembly: GCA_036493235.1. Classification (GTDB taxonomy): domain Bacteria; phylum Pseudomonadota; class Alphaproteobacteria; order Reyranellales; family Reyranellaceae; genus Reyranella. The sequence goes on along the minus strand of DASXQC010000167.1, from coordinate 3,689 downwards.
GGCGGCGGGAGCTGGACGGCGACGTTCACGACCGGCCGGTAGAACAGGTACCAGCCGAGGCCGAGACCGGCTCCGACCAGCAGGAAGCTCCCCAGCAGGCCGCCCAGGATCAGGGGCCAGCGCGGGGTGGCGCGTTGTTCAGGCGGCAGCGGCGGCGGCGTGTCGGCCATGGCAGAAAAGTGGGCTCCGGTTCAGGGATCCAGTCAACACCCGTCAATGAACATGCAGCCACGGCGGAAATAGGGCTGCAATGAGCTATTCTCCTGCTCTGGCGGCTTGCTGGCTGGGGCCGGCGGATTAAGTGTATATGCACGTAGAAAAAGGAGAATTCCCATGACGGCCTGCATCGTCGGTTGGTCCCACGGCAAGTTCGGCAAGCTCGAGGGCGAGACCAGCGAATCGCTGATCGTGAAGGCGGCCAGCGAGGCAATCGCCCACGCCGGCATCGAGCCCAAGGACGTCGACGTTATCTATGTCGGCAACATGAACGGCGGCTTCGTGCGCCAGGAGTTCCACTCCTCGCTGCCATTGCAGACCCACCCGGACCTTCGCTTCAAGCCGTCGACCCGTGTCGAGAACGCCTGCGCCACCGGCTCGGCCGCGATCCACATGGGGCTGAACACGCTGGCCGCCAAGAAGGCGCGCTTCGTCCTGGTGGTCGGCGTCGAGAAGATGACCGAGCTCAATTCGGCACAGGCAGGCGAGGTGCTGATCAAGGCGTCGTACGTCGCCGAGGAAGCCACCATCGAGGCGGGCTTCGCCGGCATCTTCGGCAAGATCACCTCGGCCTACTTCCAGCGCTACGGCGACAAGTCCGACGCGCTCGCTAAGATCGCGGTCAAGGCGCACAAGAACGGCGCCAAGAACCCGTTCGCGCACTTCCAGAAGGAGTTCGCCTACGACTTCTGCCGCACGCCGTCGGACAAGAACCCGTTCGTCGCGGGCCCGCTGAAGCGCACCGACTGCTCGCCGGTGACCGACGGCGCCGCTGCGGTGGTGCTGGCCGATGTCGGCACGGCGCTCGGCATGAAGCAGGCGATCGCCTTCCGCGCGTCGCAGCACGTCAACGACTTCCTGCCGATGAGCAAGCGCGACATCATCAAGTTCGAAGGCCCGGCGCTCGCCTGGAAGCAGGCGCTGGCCGAGGCGCGGCTCGACCTGCTGGATCTGTCGTTCGTCGAGAGCCACGACTGCTTCACTTCGGCCGAGCTGATCGAGTACGAGGCGATGGGCCTGACGGCGCCCGGCGAGGGTGAGCGCGCCATCCACGAAGGCTGGGTCGAGCGCGACGGCAAGCTGCCGGTCAATGTCTCGGGCGGCCTGAAGGCCAAGGGCCATCCGGTCGGCGCGACCGGCGTCAGCATGCACGTGATGACGGCAATGCAGCTCAACGGCAGCGCGCCCGAGGGCATGCAGCTACCGAAGGCAAAGATGGGCGGCGTGTTCAACATGGGTGGCGCCGCGGTCGCCAACTACGTCAGCATTCTCGAGCCGCTGCGCTGAGGACCATGCGGCCCATCGGTTCGCGCGAGAGCGACGCCATCCTGGGTGCGATGCGCCAGGTGGCGCTGGCCGGCGGCCGGCCGCTCAGCCACGCCGACACCGCCAGCCTCATCGCCGCAGGCCACTGGCTGCTGCGGCGCGATCAGCCGTTCGATGTCGGCACCCTGCCCGGCATCGGGCCGGATGACCTCGTTCGATCCCTGAAGGGCGAGCGCACGCTCGGCCAGGAGGCGGTGAAGTACCTTGCCATCATGGCGCTGGTCGACAGCATCCTCGACCACGACAAGATCCGGCGCGTGCTGGAATACGCCCGTGTGCTCGATGTCGAGGCGGATTACCTGACCGAGCTGGTCGAGGCGGCGTCGGGCCACATGGCCTGGGTGGTCGCCGACATGACGCGCAAGAATTTCGACAGCGTGCTCAGCCATCCGTCGACGGGCCTCGATCCGGCCGCCTGGATCATGCCCTACGCCGGCGACAAGGCCGATCCGACGCTGGTCGCGCGCTACGAGGCGCTGGCCAGGCTGCCGGACAACAGCTTCGGCAAAGCGCTGTGGCGGTTCAACAAGGACAACGGCTACGCCTTCCCCGGCGATCCCAAGGCGCTCAACGCGGGCTTCGCTACGCCGCACGATTCGACGCACGTGATCTCGGGCTACGACACCAGCTATCGCGGCGAGATCCTGGTCTCGACCTTCACCGCCGGCATGCATCCGATCAATCCGATGGCAGGCCACATCCTGCCGGTGATCTTCAATGGCCATCTCGGCGTGAAGTTCAACGACGTCGCCACGCCGGGACGGGGCGGCCTCGATCCCGACGAGTTCTGGCACGCCTGGGCGCGCGGCCAAGAGATAACCATGGATCTGTTCGATCCCGACTGGGACGTCTGGCAGTGGGTCGAGCACGACCTCTCGACGCTGCGGCGAGACTGGAACGTCACGCCGCCGGGACATCCGGCAGCCTGAACCCGAAGGCGACACGCATATGGAGTCCGAGCCGAGCCTTCGTCAGCAACTGCTCGAGGCGCGGACCAAGGTTCAGCGTCAGATCGACCGCTTGCGGGCGCGTGCCTATCCGGCCGCGCCGACCAGCTGGACGCCGGGAGACGAGTTCCCCCACACGCTCAGCCGGTTGAGCGACGAACTCGACCGGACCTTGCGCGATATCGAAGAGGCGCTCGCCCTGCTCGGCCCGAACGACTGATTTCTACGACTGTAGAAACACCGTCTTGTCCGTCTCCTCCGGCTCGTGCGGCTGCAGGCTCTGCCCGGAGGCGTCAGCCCAGCTCGCGACGTTCAGGACGACGCAGGACGGACCGCTGGCCTCGTCCTTCTCCAGCGGCTCGACGATGTTGAGGCCGTTGCCGTCGAGGAAGAAGGTGTGGTCGCCGAAGATACTTTCGAGCTTGGCCACCGCCGGATGATCGGCCGGGATCGGTTCGGCCGGAAACTGGGTGAGGGTCTGCTGGATCTGCGTGGTGTTCATCCGCATCGCGCGCTCCTTGTTGGGGGTACCGGGATCGCTTCAGCTGGGCTTCGATCAAGCTAGTCCTTTGCCTTTGCGGATCAACCTCATGTGCCATATCGACGGTGGTCTGCGCGGTGCAACTTCGTCGGCTGCCGGGGAGTTACTGCGCCCCGACGCCGCGGCCATCGGTCAGCAGGCCACCGACCACCAGGCCGAGGACGAGATCGTCCTCGGCGCCGAAGCTGTGACGGACGACGAGCCCGGCCCGGTCGATGACGATCGTCGACGGCGTCCCCTGGAAGCGATACGCGGCCATCGTCCGCGGGATCGGGCCGTCAGCCGCGGGCCGATCGACAGCCACCGGGAAAGCAATCCGATACTCGTGCAGGAAAGCTTCGAGCGCGATCGGCGTCATGGCGGCGTGATGCTCGAACACGCAATGCAGGCCCAGCACCACGAGATCGTCGCGACGGCGCGCAATCTCGTGCAGCCGCTTGGCCTGCGGGATGGCCTGGGCGACGCAGCCCGGACACAGCATCTGGAAGGCATGGAGAACCACTACCTTGCCGCGCAGCGCTTCCAGCGTCAGCGGCGCGTCGGTGTTGAACCAACGTTCGACGTCGAGCGGCGGAGCCTTGGAGATCGCTGTCGTGAGCATGAGTGGACCCGACGGTTATTGCGGGGCCGTGAGGACTTCGATCTTGTCGACAAGGAGG
>DASXQC010000166.1:0-18183 GCA_036493235.1 Reyranella sp. | reverse complement strand
CAGGATGGTGGCGCCGGTCGGGACCTCGATCGTCTTGTCGGCCCCCTTGGAGCCATTGGAAATGCGAACCTTGAAGCTCATGGAGAGATAACGCTCATCGGAATTTGTTTGCTCCCCAAACAATCTCCGTTTACCACTCGGACCATGGCGCGTCCATCGGCCAAAACTCTCGCCCCTCATCTGGACCGGGGCATGTTGCCCTCGCTTCTGGGCTACGTCCTGCGGCGCACCCAGTCGGCGGTTTTTGCCGATTTCGCCGCAACCTTTGCCAAGGCGGGCGAGGCGCTGACGCCGGGCGAGTTCGGCCTGCTGGTGCTGGTGGATCGCAATGCGGGCCTGAGCCAGATGGCGCTGGCGCGGGCGCTCGGGATCGACCGTTCGACCCTGGTGCCGATCCTGAACCGCCTGCAGGCGCGTAGCCTGCTGGTGCGCCGAGATTCGCCGACCGATGGCCGCACTCATGCGCTCGGCCTCACGGCCGCGGGCGAGAAGGCGCTGGCGAAGTTCGCCAGGCTGGTGAGCACGCACGAGAAGCGCATTGCCTCCGGCCTTTCGGCCGCCGAAACGCGCAAGTTGATCGAGTTGCTGGAGAAGGTAAGGGACAAGGCCAGCCCATGACCTCGACCCATCCCGACTTCGCCGGCGTCGACACGACGACGATGACCGACGCCGACATGCTGCGGCACTTCAACGATAACCGCGTCGAGCCGACCAGGCTGCTCAACGGCAAGTTCCTGTCGGTCGATTCAGAGCGTGGCGTCTGCGGCTGCAGCTTCGAGATCGTGCCGGTCTTCTGTCACTCGCAGGGTCGCATCTGCCAGGGCGGCTTCCTGACCGGCATGATCGACATCGCCATGGCGCATGCCGCCATCGCCAAAGGCCGCCTGGCTTGCGCCGTGCCGACGCTCGAGCTCAAGATCAGTTTCATGGAAGCGGTCGGCCCGGGGACGGTGTTCGCCGAAGGCCGCATCCTGCGCTGGGGCGGCTCGGTCGGCTTCCTCGACGGCGACCTGAAGGATGCGAACGGCCGGATGATCGTCCACGCCACCTGCACGGTGAAGATCGTACGTCCTAAAGCGCGCCCCACTAGCGGAGCGCGTAGCTGAGCCAGTGCTCGGCGATCTGCCGGCGGGTCGCGAACCATACGCCGCCTTTGCCCTTCATGTGCCCGACGATGCGGTCGAGCGCGGCGATGCGGCCGGGGCGGCCGATCATGCGCAGGTGCAGGCCGATCGACATCATCTTGGGATGCCGCTCGGCCTCGGCCCACAGCGTGTCGTAGGCGTCGGTCGTGTATTCGGCGAAGTCGCGCGCCGTGACGAAGCGGTGGAAGCCCTGATGATAGTGCATGTCGTTGGTGTCGAAGCTGTAGGGGATCACCAGGTGCTTCTTGCCTGACACCTCGACCGAGAAGGGCAGGTCGTCCGAATAGTCGTCGCTGTCGTAAAGAAAACCTCCCTCCTCGACCAGCAGCCGCCGCGTGTTGGGCGAGGGTGTCGAGCGGGTGTGCCAGCCGACCGGACGGTGGCCGGCGATCTCCGTCAGCACGCGCACCGTCTTGGCGATCGCTTCGCGCTCCTCGTCCTCCCTCATGTGCGCGTGCTTCTCCCAGCGCCAACCGTGGCAGGAGATCTCGTGGCCGCGCTTCACCGCGTCCTCGATCAGCCAGGGTGAGAGCTCGGCAGCGCGGCCGCAGGTGCTGACGGTCGCCGGCACGCCGAGGCGCTCCAGCGAATCGGCGATGCGCCACCACGCGGCCTTGGTGCCGTATTCGAAGTGCGATTCCATGCAGCGGTCGGGCACGCCCGTCACCTCGTCGGTGACCTCGTAGGCCTTCTCATTGAAGGGATCGCCGGCCGAGAGCGACATCTCGGCGCCTTCCTCGAAGTTGATCACGAACGACACTGCGACCCGCGCGCCGCCGAGCCACTTGGGGTTCGGCGGCGTTCGGCCGTAGCCTTTGAGATCACGCATCCTTATGTCCGATCACGTCGGCCAGCGCCTGCGCCAGCCCTTTGGAGTCCTTGGGTCCAGGTCGGCGGAACGTGCCGGCCGTCCCCTTGCGCGGATTGAGACGGACAAGGCCTTCGGCCATCGTCACCGCAGCTTGGATGCCGTCGACCAGCGGCACGGGCACGCGCTCGCGGATCTTGTTGGCGAGGCCGGCGAGCGGCGCTCCGGCGAGGATGATCACGTCGGCGCCCTGATCGGTGACGGTCTTGTTGGCGAGATCGACGAGCAGCTGCTCCATCTCGTCCGCCACGGCGTTGATGTCGGTGAACGGCCGATCGAGCATGCGGATCGCGGCGCAGCGATTGGACAGCCCATGCCAGGCGACGATCTCGGCGAACCACGGCTCGAGCGCCTTGGCGAAGCTCACGATGCCGAAGGTGCGGCCGAGCGTGCAGGCGACCAGCATCGCCGCCTCGGCCATGCCGACGATCGGGAAGTCGAACAGCTCGCGCGCGCCGCCCAGGCCCGGATCGCCGAAGGCGGCGCAGATCGCGGCATCGAAGGTGCCGCGCTTCTCGGCCAGCATCTCGAGGAAGACGGCGCTGCCGATTGCGGCCTCGGCACGCGTCGCGATATAGGGCACGCCGCGCGGCGCGGTCATCGGGATCAACTCGGTGCCGGGGCTTGCGACCCGCTTCCCCGAGGCGACGAGGCGCTCGGTGACACCGACGGACGTATTGGGATTGGCGACGAGTATCTTCATCCGATCGCTTGCCGGCCGGCGCGGCTCCATAGCGCGCTGGCCACCTTCTGTGCTGATGCGACGATAGCATCGCCGTCGGCGAGGGTCAGCCGGCCACCGGCGAGCACGACCCGCCCGTCGACGATCACCGTGTCGACGTCGTGACCCGAGGCGCTGTGCACCAGCACACCGTAGCCGTCGATCATGGGCGCCATCGTCGGCGCGCGGCTGTCGAGCAGCACGATGTCGGCCTTCTTGCCGACCTCGAGCGAGCCCACCTGATCGGCCATGCCGAGGGCTGCTGCGCCGTCGCGCGTGCCCCAGCCCAGTACGGTCTTCGGGTCGAGCACGTTGCCCTGGCGGTTGATGCGCTGCATGGAGATCGCCCAGCGCATCGCCTCGATCAGGTCGCCCGAGAAGGTGTCGGTGCAGAGGGCGATGCGGGCGCCGGCCTCCTGCAATTCCAGGATCGGCGCGATGCGCCCACCTTTGGCGTTGCCGATCGGCGCATGCGCCACCGTCATCCGGCTCTTGCCGCACAGCTCGATGTCGGCGCGGTCCATGTGGATGCAGTGCGCGGCGATCAGCTTCTCGTTCAAGAGGCCGAGCTTGTCCATCAGCTGGGGCGGCGTCAGTCCAGTGCGCGCTTTCACGGCCTCGATCTCGGCCGGCAGCTGCGACAGATGGGTGTGCACGTTGCCGCCATGGGCATCGGCGAGCTTCTTGACCTCGCGCAGCAGGTCGTCGGAGCAGGTGTCCGGCGCATGCGGCGCCCAATCGCAGCGGATGCGGCCGTTGTCGTGGCCGTTCCAGCGCTCGATCAGCTCGGCATTCTCCTTCAGGCTCGCCTGGCCTATCGCCGTGCTGTAGCGGTGCGCGCCGTCCGCGAGCGAGCCAGGCTCGGCGTCGTGGACGCGGCCGGCGATCACGGCGCGCACCCCGAGCTCGGCGGCGGCACGGGCGCAGGACGAGGGGTAGCGATAGAAGTCCATCACTGTCGTGCAGCCCGCGCGCAGCAGTTCGTAGTGGCCGAGGCAGGAGAGGGCGTAGGCGTCTTCCTCGTTCAGCCAATGGCCCTGCGGGATGCCCGGCGTGTACATCGGCGCAAACCCGATATCCTCGATCATGCCGCGGGTGATCATCAGCGGCGTGTGGTTGTGCAGGTTGACCAGGCCCGGGATGACGAGGCGGCCCGTACCGTCGATCGTCCGTGCCGGCGTCCATTTGGCAGCGAGTGCGTCGGCGTGGCCGATGTCGACGATGGTCTTATCCGCGACGGCGATGGCACCGTGCTTCACGATGCGGCCCTCGGCATCGAGGGTCATGATCAGGTCGCCGGTGACCAGCAGGTCGCAGGGCTTGGGTGCGTCGGTCATGGGTCAGAAGTCCGCCAGTTTGCGCAGGCCGACGAGGCGGTCGCCCACGACGAGGACGAGGATGGCCAACAGCACCAGGCCGGTCGAGATCGCGGCGATCGTCGGGTCGGGATTCTCCTCGACATATTGCAGCATCTGGATCGGCAAGGTCTTGGTCCAGCCGTCGGTGAAGAAGATCGAGATCGGATAGTTGTCCATCGAGGCGAGGAACGCGAACATGCCCGAGGTCAGGAACGCCGGCCCCAGCGCCGGCACCAGCACCTGCAGGATGGCGGTGGGGTAGGAGCAGCCCAGCGTGCGCGCGGCATCGATCAGCGAGAAGTCGAACAGCGACAGCGCGCCCAGCACGGTGCGCACGACGTAGGGCAGGGTGATGATCACGTGCGCCACCAGCAGGCTGGTATAGGCCTCGCGCAGGCCGGCGGCCTTGAAGCCCTGCAGCATGGCGATGCCGACCACCAGGCCGGGCAGCATCAGCGGCGAGACCAGGAAGGTCGCGATCGCCTCGCGCCCGGGAAAGCGGCCGCGCACCAGGGCGATGGCGCACAGCGTGCCGAGGCCGAGCGCCACGACGGTCGCGAAAGCCGCCACCTCGATCGAGACCAGCAGGGCGGGCCACAGGCCGCGGGTGTTGGCGAGCCGCTCGTACCAGCGCATCGACCAGGCCGGCGGCGGCAGGCTGAACACGCTCGACGAGCCGAACGAGGCGGCAACCGTCACGACCAGCGGCGTCATCAGGAAGACCACTGTCACGATGGCGGCGAGCCACATCGTGCCGCGGCCGAGGCGTTCGACCGGGGTCATGCGCGGCTCCCCAGCCGGCGCGCCAGCCAGCTCGAGCCGACGACGACGCTGACGGCCAGCACCAGCAGGATCACGGCGGTGGTCGAGCCGAGCTGCTCGTTGCGCATGAACAGGAAGGACCGGCCGGTGAGCGTCGAGAGCGTCTGGAAGCGGTCGCCGATCAGCAGCGACGGGATGACGTACATCGACACGGCCATCGAGAAGACGAAGGCCACGCCCGAGACCACGCCCGGCAGGGTGAGGGGCAGCATGATCTTCACGAAGCGATAGACCGGCGCCGCGCCCAGCGTCGCGCCGGCCTCGAGCAGGCGCGGGTCGATCAGCTTCACCACGGAATAGATCGGCAGGATCATGAAGGGCAGGAAGATGTTGGCCGCACCCAGGACCAAGCCGGATGGGGTGAACAGCAGCCGCTGCGGCTCGTCCCAGATGCCCGTTGCGACCAGCATCTGCGAGACCACTCCGGTTCGCTGCAGCACGATCTGCCAGGCGAAAGCCTTGACGACGACGCCAACCGACAGCGGCAGGATGATCGCCACCAGCATGGCGATCTGCAGCGCGGCACCGGCGCGGGCGAGGGCAAAGGCCGCGGGATAGCCAACGATCAGGCAGACCATTGTCACCCACAGCGCCACGCTGAGCGTGTTCCAGACCACGTGCCAGTTGAAGGGATCGCTGAAGAACTCGATGTAGGGCTGGAGCGTCAGGCCCTCGGCGCCGGTGAAGCTCTTGGCCAGCAGCCACAGCAGCGGCAGGGCGTAGAGCAGCAAGAGATAGAGGCTCGCAGGCACCGCGAGCAGAGCGACGGGATCGCGCCACGGGGAGGCAGGGGGCGAGGCCGCTTTCATGACGCGGGATAGAGCAGCGTGTCGGCCGCCGACCAGCCGAGCGTCATCTCGCTGCCGGGCGCGGGAACCTGTGGCAGGTCGGAGGTCTCGACCATGAGCTGGTCGCCGTCGCTTGCCTCGAAATGCAGCTGCACCTTGGAACCCTGGAACACCACATCGCGCAGGCGGGCCGTTAGCGAGTTCTCGGCGGCGCCGACCTTGATGCGTTCGGGCCGAACGGCGAGCAGCACCGGGGCACCCTTGACGAAGCTGCCTGGCGCACGCAGGCGGCCGAGCGCGGTCTCGACCATGACCACGCCCTTGTCGGTGCCGAGTGACGTGCCGGCGAGGCGCGTGCTGAGGCCGACGAATTCCAGCGCGAAGGGCGTCGCGGGCCGGCGATAGATCGCTTCGGGCGTGTCGAGCTGTTCGATCGCGCCGCGATTCATGACGGCGATGCGGTCGGACATGATGAGCGCCTCGTCCTGGTCGTGCGTGACGAACACCGAGGTCGTGCCGAGCTCGCGCAGCAGGCGGCGGAGCTCGATCTGCATGGTCTCGCGCAGCTTGCGGTCGAGGGCCGAGAAGGGCTCGTCGAGCAGCAGGAGCTTGGGCTGCACCGCGAGGGCGCGCGCGACCGCGACGCGCTGCTGCTGGCCGCCCGACAAAGCGCGCACCGAGCGGTCGGCGAAGTCGGACAGATGCACGAGGTCGAGGAAGCGCTTCACGGCATCCTTGATTGCAGCGGCGCCGCGGCGGTGGGCCTTCAGCCCGAACGCCACATTCTCGGCGACCGTCAGGTGCGGGAACAGGGCGTAGTTCTGGAACACCACGCCGACGTCGCGCCTGTGCGGCGGCAAGCCGGTGATGTTTCGGCCGTCGAGATTCACCGAGCCACGGTCGACGGCGAGCAGGCCGGCAACGATGCGGAGCAACGTCGTCTTGCCGCAGCCCGACGGGCCGAGCAGGGAGACGAACTCGCCCTGGGCGACGGCGAGATCGATGCCGCCCAGCACCATGGCCGCGCCGAAGGATTTCTCGGCGCCGGAGACTTCAAGGAAGGACATCGCTTCCCTGGCCTGTCCTAGCGGATAGGGAAATCGCACATGAGCCCAGCCTTCCCCCGTCTGCGGGGGAAGGTGGCCGGAAGGGCCGTAAGGGGGTCATGGGCTTCGTGGTCCAGGTTGGTGGTTTGAAGGGCCGTAACAGGCGTCGCACGTCGCGGCCCCATCTGGCGCTACGCGCCACCTTCCCCCGCAGACGGGTGGAGGCATGAGGTTTGGCTCATCACATCGCCATCTCGCGGTCCCAGCGCTTGACCCATTCGCCGCGTTCCTTGGAGACGAACGCCCAGTCGAGGTTGTGGACCTTGACGTCGCCGCCGATGCCGAGCGGCGGCTTCGCGGCGGTGTTGGACGGGAAGGCGTAGGTCTCGGGCTGCAGCTTGTCCTGCAGTTCGGCGCTCAGCAGCATGTCGATCAGCGCCAGCGCCATGTCCTTGTTGGGCCCGCCTTTGACCAGGCAGACGCCCGCCGGGCCGACGAAGATGCCTTCCTTGGGCGTGCTCATCTTCACCGGCGATTCCTTTTCCTTCGGGATCACCACCGAGGAGAACAAGCTCGCCATCGCCCAGCCTTCGCCGGTCTCCAGCAGATTGAAGGCCTGCGGGATCTGCGTGTAGACGGTCAGCAGGTTGGGCTTCAGCGCCTTGATCCTCTTGAAGCCGGCGTCGATGTCGTACTGCGCCTTGTCCATCGGCTTGCCGGTCTCGAGGTGTGCCGCGATCACCAGATTGGCGAGGCCCTCGGTGTTCTGCAGCGACGGGATGATCAGCCGGCCCTTGAACTTGGCATCGTAGGTCTCGGCCCAGGTCGGCACGCCGCCCGGCAGCGCCTTGGTGTTGTAGGCGATGCCCTGCCAGGGCTGCAGGTAGTTGGCCCACATGCCGTCCATGTGGATCGCATCGGCGCGCACCTTGGCGAGGTTGGGCACGCTCGCGGGCGTCAGCTTCTCGAGCAGACCTTCCTGCACCGCGAGGATCATGACGGGATCGTCCATCATGACGACCGAGAGATACTGCTTGTCCTTGTTCTTCTGCATCTTCTCGAGGTTCACCAGCGACTTGGTACCCTCGTAAACGAGCTTGGTCTTGTATTTGGCCTCGAAGGCTTGGGCGACCGTGCCGTTCATCCACGGCGCGAAGTTTGCAGCGCCGCCGACCACGATCTCCTTGGCCTGGGCGCGAACGATCGACGGAAAGCCGCCCAGCGCGAGGGCCGATGTGCCGGCCAGCAGGCGGCGACGCGAGAAAGTCGATACAGTGTTGGGCATGGCAGTCTCCCCTTGCTCAATTTCCCTCTCGGTGGACGTGCAATCGGTATGCCAATGATTCCCATCCTCGATCTGGCGCAGAGCGACGGCAAGCTGGCGTCTCAATTGGATCGGGCTTTTCGTGAGATCGGCTTCGCATCGGTCGTGAATCACGACGTGCCGGCCACGACCATTCGTTCGCTCTACGGCGCGGCCAACGCCTTCTTCGACCTGCCGGCTGAGGCCAAGCGACAGGTCGCCCGCCCGCGGCCCGATCAGAATCGCGGCTATATCGGGTATGGCGAAGAGACCCTGGCTCGACTCGGCGGCCGGCAGACACCACCGGACTACAAGGAGATCTTCTCCATCGGCCCGTTCGATCTGCCGGACGATGCTTATTATACGGGCCCGGCCGCCTATCCTTCGTTCGCGCCGAACCTCTGGCCGTCGAAGCCGCCGGCGCTGCAGCCGGCGATGCGCGCCTACTGGCAGGCGATCACGGTTCTGGCGCAGCGGATGCTCGGCATCAGTGCCCGCGCGCTCGGCCTGCCGGCCGACTACTTCGCGGCGATGACCGACCGGCAGATCAGCATGCTGCGCCTGATCTGCTATCCGCCCTATGCGCGGCCGCCGCAGGATGGCCAGCTGCGCGCCGGTGTGCACACAGACCTCAACATGCTCACCTTCGTGCACGCCAATTCCGACACCGGCGGGCTGGAGGTGCGGGCGCGCGACGGATCGTGGGTCGCGCCGTCGGCGGCGGGCGATGCGTTCGTGGTCAATGTCGGCGACATCCTGATGCGCTGGACCAACGACTACTGGGTGTCGACGCCGCATCGCGTCGCCAATCCGCCGGACGGTTGGCGCGAGCGGCGCATCTCGATCCCGTTCTTCTTCCAGGCCAACTACGACACGATCGTCGACTGCCTGCGGCCGGGCGAGACGCCGAAATATCCGCCGGTCTCGGTCGGCGCCTATCGCGCCGAACGCTTCGCGAAGACGGCGGGTTAGAGCGCTGTTGCTTCAGATAGAAGCGGTGAGCGGCGTGGGTCGTCGCTCGAAGCGCGCCACTTCGCCAGGCGCGCAGATTTTTCTTTTTGGTCGACACAGAAACTTCCACCGGGGCGGCGAGCGATTCCCTGGGAAATCTCGCTCCGGAACGTCAAAGGTCACGAATCCGGCGCTCCCAGCGAGCTCATTGTGGGCAATGGCCGGCGATTCGAGCCCCGGAGACAGCGCCTTTTCCCCCGACCATTGCCCATAATAGGTGTTCGGAGCGTGATCGTGCAGTGTCGCGCGCATGATGATGATCGTGCTGCGCCTGCTGTCGCTCCTGGGCCTGAAATGCCGATGGCATTGGCAATTCAGCCCGCGCGCCCTGAACAGGGGTGTTTTTTCAGGGAGTGAATATCGGTGGATTCGTGGACTCCTGGCTCGAAACCCTTGTGCCATCGGCATCCAACCGGTCCACATCCGAGTGGACTCTTGTGGACTCCGGCCAACGTCGCTTCGACGAAAAGCAACTTCGGGCTAGACTAGTGGATCGTGTAGCCGCCGTCGATGATGAGATCGTGGCCGGTCAGGAAGGTGGCGTCCGTGGTGAGGAGCCAATGGACGACCTCGCCGATCTCTTCGGGGCGGCCGTAGCGGCCCATCGGCACGTAGTCGAGGCGCCGCGCGGCTTCGTCCGGATCGTCGCGCTGGCGGTCGAGCGTCGGCTGGGTCGCGATCGGGCCTGGCGAGACGGCGTTGACCTGGATGTTATCCGTCGCGAGCTCGAGTGCCATCGACTTGGCAAGGTGGATCAGCGCCGCCTTGGTCATGCCGTAGATCGTGCGGGTCTGGTAGGCCACCGAGCCCAGCTGGCTCGCGACATGCACGATCCGTCCGCCGCCCTGGCGCCGCATCGCCGGCAACACCGCCTGGCTGGCGAGGAACGGTGCGCGCAGGTTGACCGCGACGGCCTGGTCGAACTCGGCCAGCGTGAATTCACCGAACTTGCGGTTGATGCGGACGGCGGCGTTGTTGACCAGCAGGTCGATGCGGCCGAAGCGCTTTTCCGCCTCGGCGACCATCGCAGTGACGGCCGAGGCGTGGCCGAGATCGGCGGTGAGCGGGATGACTGCCCGGGCATCGCCGAGCAGGTCGGCGCATTCCTGTGCGACGGCATCGGGCGCGGCGTCGGCTGCAAGCACGAGGCGCGCGCCCGATCCGGCGAGACGGCGGGCTACTGCCGCGCCGATGCCGACCGGCGAGGAGACGCCCGTCACGATCGCGATTTTCCCATCCAACAGCTTTGCCAACGGTCTCTCCCGGTCAGCCGATATAGCCATAGCGCGCCGCCTGCTCGGCATGGCACTCGCGATAACGGCCATAGGCGCGCGCATGGGCTTCGGCCTGCGCCTCGGCGCTCAAGGTCCGCGTATCGTCCTCTAGATCGAAATGGCCATAGCGATCGGTGCCGCGCACCAAGGTGGCCGACATGCGCTTGCTGCCGCTGTGCTGGCAATGGGCCGGGATGTAGCTGATGCCCAGGCCGATGCGGCGATCGTTGCTGCGGTTGGGCGGCGAGTTGTGCGCGATCAGCGTGTGATGCAGCGACACCTGGCCGGTCTTGACCGGCGCAAACACCGCGGTCGATTTGTCCATCGGCGCGCTGATCGAGCGGGCGCCGGCATTGATGGTGCCGGGGAGCGCGGTCTGCCCGTGCGTGAGCTGGCCCCAGCGATGGCTGCCGGGAATGAACTCCATACACCCCGCCTCGATCGAAGCCTCCGACAACGCGACCCAGGCGGTGACATGCTCGTGGGGTGAGAGGCCGAAGAAGGTCGCGTCCTGGTGCCACGCCGTGATGGCGTCGGTGTTCGGCTCCTTGATGAAGAACGTGCTGGTGTAGACCAGGATGTCGGGGCCGAGCAGCGATTCCATCACGTCGAGCAGGCGTGGATCCTCGACGAGATCGCGCGCCCACGGGCAGCGCACATGGAGCTTGCGGCGGTCGCCGGCCGAGACGGGACCAGGCGGCAGCGTGCGTTCGAAAGCCTCGAGGTCGGCGCGCCACCTCCGCGCCTCGTCGAGGCTGAAGACGTCGACCGGTGCGTAGTAGCCGTCGCGCTGGAAGGCTTCGACCTCACTCGGGTTCAGCCTGGGCATGATCAGCTTCCGGTGCCGGTGGCCTTCGCCAATGGTCCCCACTTCGCCGATTCGCCGACCAGGAACTCTGTGAGTGCCTCTGGGCCGACCTTGTGAGGCAGCTGATAGCCGATCTCGGTGTAGCGCTTCTGGATGGCCGGGTCGGCGAACGCCGCCGCGACCGCCTTGGTGATCGTGTCGACGACCGGACGCGGCGTGTTCGGCGGCGCCAGCATGGCCGACCAGCTGCCGACCTCGAACCCCTTGAGGCCGAGCTCGTCCAACGTCTGCAGTTCCGGCATGAGGCGAGAGCGATCGAGCGAGGTGACCGCGAGCGGGCGCAGTGCGCCGCTCTTGACGTGCGGCACCAGCACGTTCTGCGAATCCATCATGAAGCCGACGCGGCCGGCGACGAGGTCGTTCATCGCCGCCGGCGTGGAGCGGTACGGAACCCTCACGAAATCCAGGCCGGCCATCTTGGCGAGCAGCATCTCGCCAAGATCGGCCGAGCTGCCCGGGCCGGCCGAGCCGCAGTTGATCGAGCCGGGATTGGCCTTCACGTAGGCGACGAAGCTGGCGAAGTCGGTGACCGGCAGGGTCGGGTTCACGGCCAGAACGAACGGCATCAGGCCGAGATAGCTGATCGGCTGGAACGACTTGATCGGATCGAGCTTGGCCTGCGGAAACAGCTCGGGCATCACCGAATGCGCCATGCCGGTGACGAGCAGGTTGTAGCCGTCGGGGGCGGAGCGGGAGATCAGATCGGCGGCGATGGTCGAGCCGGCGCCGGGCTTGTTGTCGACCACCACGGTCTGACCCAGCGTCTTGGCCATGTGCTCGGAGACGATGCGGGCGACCACATCGATCGCGCCACCCGGCCCGTAGGATACGACGATGCGCACCGGCTTGTCGGGATAGGCGTCCTGCGCGCTGGCGCGGCCGGCCCAGCCGATCGGCAGGGCAAGCGCGGCGCTCGCCTGCAGGATGGTTCGCCGGCAAAGCGAGCGCTTGCCGGATCCGATGCTGCCCCTCATTTCTCCTCCCTTTTTGCTTTTTACGGCGCCTGCTCCAATGTCGAGACCTCGTTGGTCAGGGTCGTGCGGTGCAGATCGCGGACCTTCGTATGGTCGTAGCGGCGGGCGCGATGCATGGTGGCGCGGTTGTCCCACATGACGATGTCGTGCGGCCGCCAGACATGGGCGTAGACGAACTGGCGCTGCGTCGCGTGCTCGTTGAGATTGCGCAGGAAGGCGCGCGCCTCGGGGATGGGCCAGCCTTCGATCTCGCCGGCATGGCTCGAGAGATAGAGCGAGAGGCGGCCGTTGCGCGGATGGCGCCGCACCAGTCGCTGGCGCACCGGCGCCCACTTCACCCGCTCGTCGTCGGTGAACTCGGTGAAGCCCAGGATGCCACGCGAGAAGACCTGGCTGTGGCGGCAGATCAGGTCGTGCACCTCGGCCCTGGTCTTGTCGTCGAGCGAGTCGTAGGCCGCCCGCATGTCGGCGAACTCGGTGTTGCCGTCCTTCTCGGGAATGATCCGCGCCGACAGGATCGAGTACTTGGCCGGCACCGACTTGAACGAGCTGTCGGAATGCCAGAGCTGGTTGCCCAGCCCGAACAGCCGGCGGCGGTCGTCGCGCGCCACGACCTTGTTGTCCTTGTCGACATTGGAGATGTCGTTGACGTCCATGCTGAGCCGGCGCTCTTCCGGCTTGGCGATGTCGCCGGTCGCGCTCTCGAGCGGCCCCAGCGCGCGGCTGAAGGCGACCTGCTGCTCGTCGTCGAGATCCTGGTTGCGGAACACCAGCACGCCGAACTCGTCCATGCCGCGATGGATCGCCTCGGCTTCCTGCGGCGAGGGCACCTTGCGCCAGTCGATGCCGGACACTTCGCCGGCAAAGAACGGGCGGTTGATCGGATCGATGGCCTTGATCTGCATGGCTCGATGTTATCCCTCTGCCCCGTGCTTGGGGAGCGCCGACCATTCGCGGAACAACCTTCCGCCCTGCTGGTCGAAACGCTCGCGCAGCACCTTGGAGGACTGGATGCGCTCGATCCGGAAGTTGCGGTAGTCTGCCCGCAGTTCGCACCACGCACCGACCAGGGTCGCATCGACATAGTAGGCCATGGCGATCGGCCAGATCACCCGGTTGGTCCGCCGGCCCCGCTCGTCGGCATAGCCGATATAGAGCTTGCGGCTGTCGCGGATGGCGGCGCGGATCTCGGCCAGGTCGGCGCCTTCGGCGTCGGCCGCCATGCCGGGCGAGACGTAGATATGGGCGTCGGCGATGTGCGGCCGCAGGCCCTCGGGGACGACCACGCTCACCTTGGCCAGCACGGAATCGGCCGCGTGCTGGAGCGCGGGATCCTTCACACGCTTCAGCATGCGCGCCCCGACCGCGATCGCCTCGACCTCGTCGATGGTGAACATCAGCGGCGGCAGGTCGAAGCCTCGGCGCAGCACGTAACCGACGCCCGCCGCCCCCTCGATCGGCACGCGCCGGGCTTGGAGCGTGGCGATGTCGCGATAGACCGTGCGCGGCGTGACCTCGAGCTCCTCGGCCAGCGCAGCGGCGGTCATCGGCTTCCTGGCGCTGCGCAGGGCCTGGATGATGTCGAAAAGGCGGTCCGAACGGGGCATGTCACTGCTGACATAACGCTGTCAGGAGGAGTTTTCTAGATTGGGCACAGTCATTTTCCCGGAGCGTCCCATGACCATCGAGATTTCCAAGCCTACGGTTCCGGCGCTGTCGAAGTTCGCCGAACGCAACAACGTGCCGGCCTCGGCGGTCGTGCGCGCCGGTGACTGGGTCTTCGTCTCCGGCATGCCGCCGGTGAACCCCGAGACCGGCGGCTACGACATCCTGCCGATCGACCAGCAGGCCCGCCGCTCGCTCGAGTACGTGAAGAGCTGTCTCGAGGCTGCCGGGTCCGGCCTCGACCGCGTCGTGAAGTGCACGGTTTATTGCTCGAACCCGAGCTACTTCGCGACCGTCAACGCGGTCTATGCCGAGTATTTCGGCGCCTACAAGCCCGCGCGGGTGTTCTTCTCGCCAGCCGGCTGGTTCGGGCCGTTCGACATCGAGTTCGACTGCATCGCGCTGGTGAAGTGAAGGAGCTGCGATGAACAAGGTCTGGCTCGGCACATGGCTGCTGGTCGCCTCGGCGACCGCGTACTCGACGGCCGGGTTCTTCACCCGGCTGATCGCGGTCGACGCCTGGACGCTGCTGTTCTGGCGCGGCCTGTTCGGCGGCGCGGTCCTGGCGGTCGTCGTGACCTGCCAATTGCGCGGCAGGCTGTGGTCCTCGATCCGTGCGATGGGCTGGGAAGGCGCGGCCGTGATGGTCTGCTCGGCGGTCGCGACGATCTCCTTCCTGAACGCCATGCGGATCACTGCGGTCGCCGACGTCATGGTGATCGATGCGTCGATCCCGTTCATCACCGCAGGGCTGGCCTGGCTGATCCTGCGGGAGCGGGAAAGCTGGTCGACGCTCGGCGCCACGGCCGCGGCCTTCGCCGGTATGACGATCATGGCTGCGCCCGCGGTGGCAGCGGGCCGCTTCTTGGGCGACCTGCTGGCGCTCTGTATGGCGACGCTCATGTCCCTGGTGATCGTGCTGATCCGGCGCAAGCGCGGGGTGAACATGGTGCCGGCGGTGTGCGGCTCGGCGCTGCTGTGCGCGCTGATCGTGTCGCCGTTCGCCGCACCGATGCAGGTCGGCCTGCCCGACATGGGTCTGCTGGTGCTGTTCGGCGTCAGCCAGTTCGGGCTCGGCCTGCTGCTGCTCGGCCTGGGCACGCCGCTGGTGTCGGCGACGCGCGGTGCCTTGATCGGCGTGCTGCAGACGCCGCTCGGCACGCTGTGGGTCTGGCTCGCGTTCGCCGAGCCGCCGTCGACCGCGACGCTGGTCGGCGGCGCAATCGTGCTCACTGCGGTGATCACCGACATGCTGGCGCCTCATGCCTCTTCGACTTACGAGATGTCGACCAGCTCCAGCGACTCCACGCGATCGGGCTCGCCGGCATAGACCACCAGCGCGTTACCGCTCGGTGGCCTGGCGTCGAGCATGTTTCGTCTGCAAGCCGTTGAGCAGAAGATCGACCATGTGGGCCGCTGACTGCTTCCAACCCTTGCTCGGCCTGACATGTGCCACGCCCGCGAGCGCCCGGAGCAAATCGTGCGGTTCGATGTCGTCGCGAAAGGCGCCGGCCGAGATCCCGGCGGCGACGAGCGCTTTGACGGGGACGTCAAGGCGATGCGGCGTCTTGCTGTAGAGCGGTTCAGGGCCGCCGATGAGGGTATCCATCGCCGCGGCCATGCCGTGCTTGGTGTCGAGAAAGTCCACGAACAACATCAGCCATTCATGGAGTGCCGTTACCGGCTCTCGCTTGGTCATCAGCAGATCGGCGGCCTCGATCAGCGATGTGACCTCTTGCTGGTACACTGCCGAGATCAACGCGTCGCGCGTCGGAAAGTGACGGTAGAGCGTGGCGATGCTGACTTTTGCATCGCGCGCGATCTGCTCCAGGCTGGCGGCTGCGCCATCTTTCGCAAAGGCGTCTTTTGCCGCCGCGATCAATCGCAACCGGTTGCGCTCGCCGTCGGCGCGCGGTCGCCGAGCCGGCTTGGGATTGGATCTTTTCTGCACGCGGACAATTGCCCTTGTTAAACGTAGGATCCCTACGTATATTAAACGTAGTTACCCTTCGCTTAGCACGAGATTGGGGCAGCATTCGACACCGCTCGCGAGGCGCCGCCACCTGCGCTTATTGGCACGCTGAAGGTGGTGGCCGACGCGCGAACTTCGATCGGACAGGGGGGACCGAATGGCAGCGCCGGAAGCCATTGAAGCGCCTACAAGTGCGATCGCGACGACGGCTCGGCAACAGCTGATCGTCGTGCTGCTTCTCGGCACCAATTTCATGCTGTCGGTCGATTTCTCAATTCTCAATATCGCGCTGCCCGAGGTCGGGCGGGCTGTCGGCCTCGACCTCGCCGATTTCCCCTGGGTGGCCTCGGCGTTCGCCCTTCCAGCCGCAGGGCTGTCGCTCCTGTTCGGTCGGCTGGGCGATATCTACGGTCGTCGTCGGATGTTTATGGCTGGCCTTGCCCTTCTGGCGGTTGCCTCGCTTCTGGGTGGGATCGCGACGGGATCGACCTTGCTTCTTGGCGCTCGGGCCCTCCAGGGGATCGCCACTGCGATGACGGCACCGGCCGCGCTTGCGTTGCTGATCACCGCTTTCGCGGACAACAGGCAACGCGTACGGGTGCTTGGGCTGAACGGAACGCTTCTATCCGGTGGGTTTACGGTTGGCGCGCTTGCCGGTGGCATGCTGGTGGGTGTGCTGAGCTGGCGTTGGGCCTTTTTGATCAACGTGCCCTTCGCGCTCCTGATCCTCGCGCTGACCTTCGTCGTTGTCCCCGCCGGTCGATCCCCCGCAGGCGTGCGGCTCGACATCTCTGGCGCGGCGACCGTGACCCTCGGTCTTTTGGCCGTCGTGTATGGGATCATCGAGTGGTTCGTGCCGTCGCTGATCGCGGGCGCGATTCTGCTGGCGCTGTTCTTCTGGATCGAGCGTCATGCAGCAGCGCCACTGGTCGCGACCGAGATGCTGGCACGGCCGTCAGTTCGATGGGGCAACATGGCCGCGGTGACCATCTTTTCGATGGAGGCCGGGCTGGTCTTCCTGATGACGATCTACCTTCAGGATGTGCTTCATTTCGGTCCGCTGACGACCGGCCTGGTCTTTGGAGTCCCCGGTCTGGCCTCCGTGGCCGCGGGCGTCGTTGCGGGCCGAATTGTCGCCCTTCGGGGCGCGCGTCCCGTGCTCCTGGCGGCATTGCTGGTTCAGGGCGGCTTCACCGCGCCGCTGATCCTGCTTGGCACCGAGTCGTCGTGGGTGTGGTTGCTGGTCCCCGCACTATTCGTCGGCTTCCTGGGTCACATCACGGCCGTTGTCGCTGCGACCGTCATCGCCACTTCGGACGTTGCGGATGCCGATGCAGGGCTTGCAACCGGCCTCGTGACCACGAGCCAGCGCGTCGCCGTGACGGTTGGCATCCCGCTACTCGGAGCTGTGATGGTCATGCGGGCGGACCTGCTGGCCGGCATCCACCTTGCGCTGGTCGTCGATGTCGTCCTGACGCTGGCGTTCGTGGCCGCGATCATGGCCGCTCCAATGCGGCAACCCCGGTGAGCGGGGCGCGCGGTCCGATGAGGTCCTACGCCGTCGGCAGCTTGTAACCCTGGAACTGCTTGCGCAGCTCGGTCTTGAGGATCTTGCCGGTGGCGCCGTGCGGGATGGCGTCGATGAACTGCACGTCGTCGGGCATCCACCATTTGGCGATCTTGCCGTTGAGGAACTTGATCAGGTCGTCCTTGGTGACGTTCGCCTCAGGCCGCTTGACGATGATCAGCAATGGCCGCTCGTCCCACTTCGGATGCGCGACGCCGATCACCGCCGCCTCGGCCACGCCGGGGCAGCCCATCGCTGCATTCTCGAGGTCGATCGAGCTGATCCATTCGCCGCCCGACTTGATCACGTCCTTAGAACGGTCGGTGATGACGACCGAGCCGTCGCGCTCGATCTTGCAGACATCGCCGGTCATGAACCAGTCGTCGTCGAGGAACTGACTCTTGCCGTCGCCCTTCATGT
Organism: Reyranella sp.; assembly: GCA_036493235.1. Classification (GTDB taxonomy): domain Bacteria; phylum Pseudomonadota; class Alphaproteobacteria; order Reyranellales; family Reyranellaceae; genus Reyranella. The sequence goes on along the minus strand of DASXQC010000166.1, from coordinate 381 downwards.
AGCCCTTCACGATCCACGAACCGCGCACCACCATGTTGCCGGAGACGCTGCCGTCCTCGGGCAGGTCGTTGCCGGCATCGTCGATGATCTTCATCTCGCAGCCGAACACCGGCCGGCCCTGCTTGGCGGTGATGGCGAAGCGGTCGGCGTCGGGCAGCTCGCGCTCGCCCTTGTTGAAGCGGGTCAGCGTGCCGAGCGGGCTCATCTCGGTCATGCCCCAGCCCTGCGCGACCTCGATCTGGTGCTCCTTCCAGAAGCGCTCGATCATGGCGTAGGGCACCGCCGAGCCGCCGATAAGGCTGCGCTTGACCGACGACATCTTGAGCTTGTTCTGCGCGCAGTAGTCGAGCAGGGCGAGCCATACCGTCGGCACGCCGGCCG
>DASXQC010000165.1:0-17418 GCA_036493235.1 Reyranella sp. | reverse complement strand
GCCAACCGTCACGGCTTCGCTGCGCGCGACATGACCCTCGAAGTCACCGGCACCTGCGCCGACTGCCAGCGCGTCTAGTCTTCCAGATCGCGGGCCTCCAGGTCCGCTCGTGATGTGGACCTGGAGGTCTGCGGTCCGAATGACTCAGACGATGAGGCCACGCGCCGGCGCGACGTTCTCGGAACCCGGGAACACGTCGCGACCCAGCACAGCCGGCGAGGCGCCCAGCAGGTCGACGGTGATGCCCTTCACGACCGCGCGTGCATCGGTCGTGGCGGCGAGGTCGCGGCCGTCGCGCAGCTGGTTGGGGCGCAGGCCCGGCCAGTCGGCGATCACCCGGCCGCCGCGCACCGCGCCGCCGGCCAGGAACATCACCGTGCCGGTGCCGTGGTCGGTGCCCTGCGTGCCATTGACGTGAGCGGTGCGGCCGAACTCGGTCATCGCCACGACGACGGTGTCTTTCCAAGCTGGACCCATCTCCTTCTCGAAGGCGGCGATCGCGACATCGAGCCCGCCCAGCAGCCGCGACAGGCGCGGCAGCTCCTGCGCATGCGTGTCCCAGCCGTCGAACGCCAGCGCGGCGATGCGCGGACCCTCGGGCTGCGCCAGCAGGCGGGCGGCGCCGGTCGCCATCTGCTCCATGCCGTTGGGATCGCCCGGCCCGCCGCGCGCCTTCATGTCGAGACCCGAGGCGATCTTGCCGGTCTGGATGCCCTCTGCCAGCACGCGCGACAGCAGCGGATCGGTATGGGCGTAGAGATCCGTGAGCCGCTGTGGCAGCTCGGCATCGGCCTGCTTGAGCATCGGCGGCGCCCAGCCCAGCACCGGCGCGGAACCGCGGATCACCAGCGGTGCGTTGGCGCCGATCGCGAGCGCCCGCGTCTCGGCAGTGCGCGTCACGGGCTCGCCCTTGGGCAGGCCGGTGAGCAGGCGGTTCAGCCAGCCCGAATCGGTATGGCCGGGCTTGGGGAAACCCGATTCGAGCACGTCCTGGCCGTCGAAATGCGAGCGGTCGCGATAGGCGGTGGCGCTGGCATGGACGATCGCCGCCTGCCTGTCGCCGTACAGCCGCGCGAAGTTCGGCATCGACGGATGAAGGCCGAAGAAATTGTCGAGCCGCAGCGCCTTGTTTGAGCCTTCGAACTCGAACGCGATCTGCTCGCGCAAGCCCTTGTAGGACGGATCGCCAATCGGCGGCGCGGCGGTCAGCCCGTCGAGCGCGCCACGCAGGATGATCACGACCAGCCGCGGATCGCGTGCGCCGGCAGCGCTCGCGAAGCGGGGCATGAAGGCCCAGGAGAAGAGGGTGCCGGTGGCGCCGAGAACAGTGCGGCGGGGGGTGATGAGCGTGGACATGGTCAGCGCCTCTGGAACTCGGAGGACAGATAGGCGAGCGCCAGCGCCTGCTTGCGGTTGGCGGCGCGCGCCATTGCCTGGTCGGTCTGCGGCGACATCAGCGGGCCCAAGATGCCGCGGGCGAAGGTGCGTGGGTCGTCGCTGCCAGGCGTCGCGGCCGCGATCAGGTTGGCGACGTCGATGCGGGTCGCCAATCCCTCGGCGGAGGCCCAGGCATCGACCTTGTCGGAGAAACCGTTGGGGCCGGGCGGATTCCAGAGCGGCTGGCCGAGCGCATTGAGCGTGCCGGCGATCTGCTGCGGTTTAGGCTTCTCGCCGCTCGCCCGCAGAAGCGCCACCACGTACTCGAGCGGCGAGCGCATCTTCACCAGCTCGGGATTCCACGCCTCGTCAGCCCCGATCAGCGCGAGATACACGGCCGAGAGGTCGCCGCGCGTGCGGGTGAAGGTCTCGGTCAGCCGCGCAACCAGCGCCGGCGGCGGCGAGTCCGCCACGAAATGGCGAGCGAGCTTGTACGCGATGTGCTTTGCGGTCGACGGATGCAAGGCGAGGGCACGCAAGGCCGCGCGGCCCTGCTGGACGCCGTTATCGGGATAGCTGACGCCGAGCAGCGACTGCGTGCCGGGCTCGTGCGCATTTGGATTGAACACGAAGGTGCCCGGCTGGCCGAGCGGCGCGCCGTGCGGGCCCTTCTGGCCGCGCTCGATGCTCCATCCGGTGATGATGCGGGCAAGCGAGGTGACGTCGCCCTGGCTGTACCCGCCGTCGACGCCGAGCGTATGCAGCTCCATGATTTCGCGCGCCAGGTTCTCGTTGAGGCCTCGCTTGGAACGCGCGCCGGCGCGGCTGTCGGGGCCGATCGACTGCGCGTTGTCGAGGAAGGCCAGCATCGCCGGATGGGTCTCGACCGCCAACAGCATGTCCTCGAAGCGACCGAACAGGTGCGGCCGGATCGCCTCGCGCTCGAAGGCGCCGGCGGTAACGCGCACCCCTGGTCCCTTCGACACGGCCACGGCAAAATGGTTGGCCCAGAACATGGCCAGCCGCTCGGGGAAGCCGATCACGGGCTCGCGCATGGTGCCGTTGAAGCGGGCGTCGATCTCGGCGAGGAAAACCAGCTGTGGCCGGTTGTCCTCTTTGGCCGCGCCCGGGCTGACCGCGGCGGTATTCTGGCCGCCGGTCATCATCGCCCGCCTCGACATCGGCCGGCCAGCGGTGTCCTGCGGCGTTGCTTTTTCGTTCTTGCGTTCGCGCTCGAGTTTGCGCTCCTTCAGGAATTCGTACAGGTCGACCATCAGCTCCGGCGACGGCTTCAGCTCCGGGCCGGCCGGCATCGCTAGAGCACGGCCAGTGACTTCCTGGCGCAAGGCGCCGCGGGGGTTCGAGCCGATTGCAGCCAAGCTGCCGTCACGGGCACCAAGACCGAACCGGGAGAGAGCGAGGGCCGCGTCGAGATCGTTGGTCATCGAAAGGCGCTCTGTTGTGTGTCCTTACTGACAGCTACGCGGCGGCGCCAAGTATTATCCCTGTGACCTTCCTCTGCGGATTTGTGGGTGACTTTGGGCTTGCCCCGGCCGGCCGATGCGGCTGGAGTTCCAAGAATCGTGAGGTAAATCATGTCCAGTCTGGTGATCCGCAACGGCACGATCGTCGATGGCTCCGGCGGCGATCCCTATGAGGCCGATCTTTCGGTTGAAGGCGGCCGCATCGCCGCGATCGGCAAGAACCTGCCGAAAGGTGCCGAGGAGATCGATGCGCGCGGCAAGCTCGTCACGCCGGGTTTCGTCGACGTGCACACGCACTACGACGCGCAGGTCACTTGGGGCGACCGCCTGTCGCCGTCGAGCTGGAACGGTGTGACGACGGTGCTGCTCGGCAATTGCGGCGTTGGCTTCGCGCCCTGCCACGCCGACCAGCACGACATGCTGATCAACCTGATGGAGGGCGTGGAGGACATTCCCGAGGTCGTGCTGAGCGAAGGCCTGCCGTGGAACTGGCACAGCTTCCCGGACTATCTCGATGCGCTGGCCCAACGCTCCTACGACGCCGATGTCGCGACGCAGGTGCCGCATGCGGCACTGCGCGTGTACGTGATGGGCGATCGGGGCGCCAATCGCGAGCCCGCTTCGGAGCAGGACCGCCGGCGCATGGCGCAACTCACGGCCGAGGGATTGAAGGCCGGCGCATTCGGCTTCTCGACCTCGCGCACGCTCAACCACAAGGCGGCCGATGGCCGGCACATCCCGACCCTGCGCGCGGAGGAGGCGGAGCTGACGACGATCGCGCACGCCATGCGCGACACTGGCAAGGGCTGGCTGCAGATTGTCTCGGACTTCGAGGACCAGCAGGGCGAGATCGGCCTGTTCCGGCGGCTCGCTCGCGAATCGCGCCGGCCGGTCACGATCAGCCTGCTGCAGCAGCACGGCCAGCCCGACGGCTGGCGGACGCTGATGGGGCAGATCGACGAGGCCAATGCCGAGGGCCTCCGCATCACCGCGCAGATCCGCTCGCGGCCGACCAGCGTGTTGCTGGGCCTCGAGCTGTCGCAGAACCCGTTCATCCACCGGCCGAGCTATAAGCAGATCGCCAAGCTGCCGTTTCCTGAGCGGCTCGCCCGCCTGCGCGATCCCGGGTTGCGCGCCCGCATCCTGTCCGAGAGCTTCGACGGCCCGGCGCGCGCCAGGCGCATCGAGCGCTGGGACCGCATGTATCCCTTCGTCGATCCGCCCGAGTACGAGCCGAAAGCGGAGAACAGCATCGCGGCGCGCGCCCAGCGCGAAGGGCGTTCGCCGGAAGAGGTAGCCTACGACCTGCTGATCGAGGGCGACGGCCGCAACATGCTCTACCTGCCGGTCACCAACTACGCCTCGGGCAACCTCGACGTGGTGGCCGAGATGCTGGCCGCGCCGAACACGCTGGTCGGCCTGGGCGACGGCGGCGCGCATGTCGGCATCATGTGCGACGCCACCGCAACTAGCTTCACGCTGACCCACTGGACGCGCGACCGCGGCCGCGGCTCGCTGTTCCCGGTGGCGTGGGCGATCAAGCGGCTGACCTCCGACAATGCGCGCGAGATGGGCCTGCGCGATCGCGGGCTGCTCAAGCCCGGCCTGAAGGCCGACCTCAACGTGCTAGACTACGACAACATGCGCCTGCGCCGGCCCGAGGTGGTCTACGATCTGCCGGCCGGCGGCAAGCGCCTGATCCAGCGCACCGAAGGCTTCGATGCGACGATCGTCTCAGGCGAGATCGTCTACCGCCAGGGCGAGGCGACCGGAGCGCTGCCGGGCCGGCTGGTGCGGGCGGGACTGTAAAACTCTGTCGCAGTGCCTTTGAAACAGCGCGATTTCGACACCGAGAATGGCTAGAGTTTGGAGAGACTACTATCTCCTTCCGGTGAGGGAATGCCGATGCTGAAAAGAATGGCTGTCGCTGCTCTCCTTGTTGCCACGCCCGCGTTGGCCGCGTCGTCGTCCGTCTTCACCTGGACAGGATACGGCCTGAACGTGCCGGGAAGCGGCAAGTGCCCGACCTACAAGATGACCATCGACGTCACGGTCACCGGCACGGACGTGCAGGGACGCTTCCTGCAGGAGGGCCGTACGGAGCGGAACTTCAAGGCGACGCTCGGCCCCGACATGAAGTTCAAGACGACCGCCATCGTGGGCGGCGGCAATACGATGGACGTCGTGGGCTCCCTTAAGGAGGGCGCCTCGACGATCATGCTCGACGGCTACTGCCTCTTTAAGGGCCCGCTAACGAAGAAGTAGGGACCATCGTCGGCGGTCCTGTCAGCCGATCCAGAACGTGTCGGGTTTGTAGAGCCCGATGTATCCGCCCGGATCCCAGGCCCAGTAGCCTTTTTCCGGGAGGTTTTTCACCTTCTTGCTGGTCGTCAGCGGTTGGCCCACCGAATTCACCGTGCCGATCGAGAAGACCTGCTCGGCGTTGATCGTCAGGATATCGTCCCATGCCTTGCGCCGCTCAGCGGCGTTGGTCGAGTGCTCCCACTGGTGCAGCAGCTCGAGCAGCTTCTTGCCTTCCTCGGTGTCGCAGACCTCGCCCTGCTTGCCGTTCGATTCGATGTAGAGACCCCATTTCGGCCATTGCAGTCCACCCTGCATAGTCGGCGCGAACTCCCTCGGGCTGGTGTCGACCGTCGGCGCCGCCGTGGTCACGCCGGCATAGGCGGTCATGATCGCCTCGCCGGACGTGGTGCGCAGGCGGAAGTTGTCGGTGGTCTGCGCCCGGAGCTCGACGCGAATGCCAACCTTCTTCCAGTGGTCCCTGACCAGGAGCATGTTGTCGACCTCATCGGCCTTCTCGCTGGAATGCTCGAGGGCAATCAGCGCCGGCCGGCCGCTGGGCAGCAGGCGGATGCCGTCGCTGCCCTTCTTGTTGAGCCCGACCTCGTCGAGCAGCTTGTTGGCCGCGTCGACGTCGTAGGTGGCCCACTTGGTCGCGAGTTCCGGCCGGAACAGCGGCGAGCGCGGCATGATGGTGTTGGCCGATGGCTTCGCCTGGCCGTTGTAGAGCACCTCGCTCAGCTCCTCGCGGTCGATCGCCAGCGACAGCGCACGGCGGAACCGGACGTCGCGGTTCAGCTTCCGCCAGGTCTCATCGACGGCGTTCATGTTGGGATAGAAGGCGACCTCCGAGCCCGACCCTTTCTCCCACAGCACCACCTTGATGCCGGACTTCTTCGCGGCGTCGCGCAGGAAGGTGTAGTCGCGCAGGCCGAGATAGCGCGGCTGCAGGTCCGATTCGCCGAGCCCCGCCTTGGCCGGGATCAGGTTGGACGCGACCACCGTGAAGGTGACCTTGTCGAAGTAGGGCAGCTGCACGCCTTTTTCGTCGATCCGGTAATAGAAGGGGTTGCGCTCGAACACGAAGCGCTGCGACGGCGGTGTCGTCACGAGCTTCCAGGCATTGAGCGTCGGCAGGTCCACGTTGTCGTTGCCGTACATCGCGTCCTGACGCCGGAAGACGTTGGCCCAACGGCTGCCGATGTGAGCCTTCAGGATCTCCTCCTCGGGCGTGTATTTGCCGTGGAGCGTCTTGAGGTAATGAGCCGGCCGGAACAGGAAGAGGGGTGCCGCGCGCGCCTGGCTTTCGATGAAATAGGGATTGGGATTGTCCCAGCTGTAGCGGATCGTCAGCTCATCGATGATCTCGACCTTGGGCGGCTTGCCGTCGACCAAGAGTTCGACCGACGGTCCGCGAGGCGACAGGTCGCTGTTGTTGGCGATATCCTCCCAGAAGAAGCGGAAGTCCTCGGTGGTGAACGGCTTGCCGTCCGACCACTTGTGACCGGCGCGCAGCTTCAAGGTGAACTCGCGGTTGTCTTTGGCTTCGTAGCTCTCGAGGATGTCGGGCTGCAGCTTGAACTGGTCGTCGTACACGATCAGCCGCGAATTGGAATAGAGCGTCATCAGGCGGGTGTCGCGTGCCTGTGCCACCAGCATGTTGACCTCGCCGCCCGGCTTGCCAATGCCATCGGCACCGGCGAAATGCGTCACGATCGACGGCGCGTCGGGGATGCGCTTTTCGACTGGTGGCAGCGCGCCCGATTTCACCTGGTCGGCGAGGCTTGGCGTCTCCTGCATCTTGGCCATGGGAGCCGCCCGGGCGAACGCCGGAGCCAGGACGGTGAGGGCTATGCCCGCGGTGAAATCGCGTCGCTTCATCGTGAGGCCTCTTCCCTTTGTTCGTTGGGAAGACGGTCCGATAATGCGCGGCCCTCAGCAAGACTGAAAAATTGCCGCATCACCTCGTCGCAGGGCTGTAACCTCTGTAGCGTCCTTCGTTCGGCTCCATCGGATCGCGGTAGCCGAAGGTCGAGGCGTAGCCCGGCACGACCAGCCGATCGACCAGCGCCTCGCATTCGGGCGTGAGGCGGCGATCCACGGCGGCGATGTAGTCGGCAAGTTGTGCCGGCGTGCGCGGGCCCACGATCACCGAACTGACGAAGCGGTTGGCCAGCAGCCAGGCCGTGGCGAATTGGCTCGCCGGCATGCCGCGCGCCTCGGCATGGCCCTTGAGCTGCTGCGCGATGGCGAGCGATTCGGGGCGCCACTCGGTTTGCATCATGCGCGCATCCTTACGTGCGGCGCGGCTGTCGGCCGGCGGCTGATCGCCCGAGGCCGGGTACTTGCCTGACAAGATGCCGCGCGCCAGCGGACTGTAGGGCACGACGCCCAGGCCGAAGTGATGCGCGGCGGGAATTTGCTCGGTTTCGGCCATGCGATTGAGCGCATTGTAGTGCGGCTGGGTCGCCACTGGCCGGTCGAGGCCCAGGCGGTCGCAGATGCTGCAGATCTCGGCGAGCCGCCAGGCACGATGGTTCGACAGGGCGAAGTAGCGGATGTCGCCCGCCCGCGCGAGATCGCCCAGCGCGCGCACCGATTCTTCGAGCGGCGTCTCGAGGTCCTCGCGATGCAGGTAGTAGACGTCGATATAGTCGGTGCCGAGCCGGCGCAGGCTGGCGCGCGCGGCTTCGAAGATCCATTTGCGCGACGAGCCGCGCTGGTTGGGGCCAGGGCCCATGATGCCGTTGAGCTTGGTGGCGACCACCCAGCGATCGCGCTCGCCCTGGAGGGCGCGGCCAACGACCTCCTCGGACTTGCCGCCGTTGTAGACGTCGGCGGTGTCGATGAAGTTGATGCCGGCGTCGCGCGCCATGCCGATCATACGTTGCGACTCGGCCTCGTCGGCCGGGCCGCCGAACATCATGGCGCCGAGGCAGAGTGGCGAGACCTTCAGGCCGCTGCGGCCGAGCTTGCGGTATTCCATGCAGGTCTCCTGTCGGACGGGGAGCGTTCGAGCCGGCGCTCGAGGCGCTGGCTGAGCAGCGACAAGGGCCAGCAGCAGAGGAAATAGAGCCCGGCCACCAGCGCGTAGACCAGGAACGGCCGGAAGGTCGCATTGTTGACCATCTGTGCGGCGCGCGTGAGCTCGGTGAAGCCGATGATCGAGGCAAGGGAAGTGCCTTTCAGCACCTGTACCAAAAAGCCGACGGTCGGCGGCAGGGCGATGCGCATTGCCTGCGGCAGGATGACGAACCGCAAGCTCGCGATCGGCCCGAGCGCCAGCGCACGGGCGCCGTCCCATTGGCCCTTGGGGATCGCCTGGATGCAGCCGCGCCAGACCTCGCCCAGGAAAGCGCTGGTGTAGAGCGTCAGCCCGAGCGCCGCTGCCACCCAGGCATTGGTCTGCAAGCCCAGCAGGTTCGCGCCGAAGTAGACGAGATAGAGCTGCATGAGGAGCGGCGTGCCCTGGAACAGCTTGATGTAGCCGATCGCGAGAGCGCGCGGCGCGCGGGCCTTCGCGATGCGTCCAACGGCCACGAGCAGGCCGACGATGCTGCCGCCGACGAAGGCGATCAGTGCCAGCGCAATGGTCCATCGCAGCGCCTGCAACAGGAACCAGACCTCGCTCAGGCTGAATTCGCGGATCATGCGTAGCCGGACCAGCGCTGGAATAGCACCCGCTCGATCAGGCCGAACACCGCCTGGAAGGCGAGCGTCAGCAGGAGATAGATGCCGGTGATGACGAAGTAGAACTCGAACGAGCGGAAGTTGCGCGCCACGATCGTGTCGGTGACGGCGGTCAGCTCCTCGGCCGAGATCACCGACACCACGCTCGAGGCCAGCATCACCAGGATGAACTGGCTGGCGAGGGCGGGGAACACGGTGCGCAGCGCCGGCACCAGCACCACGAAGCGGAAGATCTGGTGCGACCTCAAGCCCAGTGCGCGGCCGGCCTCGATCTGCCCGCGCGGTACGGCCTCGATGCCAGCGCGCACGATCTCCGTCGCATAGGCGCCGAGGTTGACGACCATGGCCAGCAATGCCGCCTGCTCGGGCGTGAGCCGCAACCCGAGCGACGGCAGGCCGAGATAGACCAGCAGCAGCTGGACCAGGAACGGCGTGTTGCGGATCGCCTCGACATAGCCCTGCACCAGGGCGCGCACCCAGCGGTGCGGGGAATTCTTGCCGACCGCACCCAGGACGCCGACGCCCAGCCCCAGCACCATGGTCAGCGCCGACAGCCGCACGGTGAGCCACGTGCCCAGCAGGAGCTTGTCGAACTCCTGCCAGACCGCGCCGAATTGGAAGACGTAGTTCACGCGACTCCTAGAATACCGGCAGCTCGCCGACCGGCAGCTCGCGCCACTTGCGGCTGATCGCGTCGAGCTCGCCGTTGTTCTTGATGAAGTACAGGAACGTATTGGTCCACTGCAGCAGATCGGTCGAGCCGCGCCGCATGCCGATGCCGAAATGCAGCTCGCGCAGCACGACCTTGACCGAATAGTCCTTGCCCGGATCGTTGCGGTTCAAGGTGCGATAGACCAGCAAGCCGGTGCCGGTCAGGTCGACCTGGCCCGAGATCAGCGCCTGCAAGCCGGTCGCCTCGTCGTCGAAGCGCTGCAGGGTGATGCCCTTGGCGGCGGCGACTGGAGAGAGGATCAGGTCCTGCATGGCGCCGCGCGGCACGCCGACCTTGAGGCCCTTGAGGTCGTCGATCGACTTCACGTTGCGGCTGCCCGGGCCGACCAGGGTGGCCGCCTCGGTGGCATAGGGCATCGAGTACCAGACCTGCTGCGCGCGTTCGGGCGTGATGCCGAACAGGCAGATCAGCACGTCGACGCGGCCGGTCAGCAGGGCCGGGATGCGGTTCGCGCCGGTCACCGGCACGAACTCGACCGGCACGCCGAGATACTTGCCCATCAGCCGCGCTACGTCGGGGTCGTAGCCCTCGGGCTGTCCATCCTTGCCCATCAGGCCGAAGATCGGCGTGGTGGTGTTCACGCCGACGATCAGCTTGCCGCGCTTGATGATGTCGTCGACAGAGACGACCTGCGCTGCAGCGGGCAGCGTGAAGGCGACCAGCGCCAGGAACGCAACGATCAGTTTCTTCATGTTCTCCTCCCTCTGATTCTTGGCCTCAAGTCTCCGGCAGCCACACCACCATCTCGCCGGGGTCGCGATGATCCCAGACGTGATAGGGCACGGCGCGGAACGGCACCGGCTCGCGTTTGATCGGCTCGGTCTGATAGAGCGCGTCACTGCCGGGCGTGATAGCCAGCGCGTTGCCCTTCAACGTCGCGATGCCGCCCAGCAGGTCGGGCTCCAGGGTCGCGGCGATGGACTCGGCGCGCGGCAGCACCAGGCGATGCGGCGGCGCCGGCGTGTCGATCGCCTCGATGCAGTAAACGATCGGCCCGCGCTTCAGCGCGACGCGACCCTGGTCGAAGCGTACATTGGGATGGGCATAGACGCGCTCGACCAACATTGTGAGATCGAGCCGCACCGTGTCGCCGGCCTTCCAGGTGCGACGCAAGACAGCGTAGCCGCGCTCGGTCACGCCCTTTGGATCGATCTTCTCGCCGTTGATCGCGAGCGCCGCCGACCGACACCAGCCGGGTATGCGCAGGCGAAGAGTGAACTCGACCGGCTCCTTCGGCGAGAGAGCGAGCGCGACAGTGCCATCCCACGGATAGTCGGTGGTCTGCTGAATGCCGACCGCGGCGCCGTCGACTTCGAGCCGCGCGGTGCCGGCGGCGTAGAGATGCACGCCGATCTCGCCCGGCGCGGCCGAGTAGAGGTACGAGCCGAGCGAGGCGACCAAGCGGGCGATGTTGGGTGGGCAGCACGGGCAGCGATGCCAGATCCAGCGATGATGATCGCCACGACTCGCCAGAGGGTTCTCGTAGAAGTACCGCTCGCCGTCGAGCGACAGGCCCGACAGCGCGCCGTTGTACAGCGCCTGCTCCATGACATCGCTGTAGCGACCGTCGCCTTCGAGCAGCGCCATGCGGTAGGCCCAGAACACCAGCCCGATTGCGGCGCAGGTCTCGGCATAGGCGGTTTCATTCGGCAGGTCGTCGTCGGTGGTGAAGCCCTCGTTGCTGGCTGAAGGCCCGAGCCCGCCGGTGACGTAGAGCCGCTTGGTCGTGAGATCGGCCCACAGGCGGCGACAGGCCTCCAGCAGGGTCGGATCCTCTTTCTCTGCCGCGAGGTCGGCCATCGCGCAGTAGAGGTACATCGCCCGCACCGCATGGCCGACGACGCGATCCTGCTCGCGCACGGGGATGTGGCTCTGATTGTAGTCGTAGGTGCCGAACCAGTAGTCCCTCGGATCGGAACCGCGTGCCTGCGCTTCGATGTCGTAGTAATGCGGCTGCTGCCCGCGCTCGTCGATGAAATAGCTGGCAAGGTCGAGATGCCGCTTGTCGCCGGTCAGCCGGTAGAGCTTGACCAGCGCCAGCTCGATCTCCTCGTGGCCGCAATAGCCGCGCCGCTGGTCTTCGCCGGGGCCGAACAGCCGACGCACCTGGTCGAGCTGGCGCAACACGATATCGAGCAAGTTGCGCTTGCCGGTCGCCTGGTTGTGCGCGACCGCCGCCTCGATCATGTGGCCGAGGCAATAGAGCTCGTGCCAATCGCGCAGGTTGGTCCACTTCTTGTCGGGCTCGCGGCGCTGGAAAAAGCTGTTGAAGTAGCCGTCCGGCTCCTGCGCCCTGGCGATGCGCGCCACGACGTCGTCGATCAGCGCATCGAGCTTGGGATCGGTATGGGTGGCCAACGTATAGCTCGCCGTCTCGATCCATTTGGCGATGTCGGAATCCCAGTACATCACCGAGGTCGAGGTGTTGTTGCGGCGATAGGGGAAGGCGAGCGGGCCGGGCGGCTTGGTGACGTCGAGCGCCTCGATGGTGCCGATCTTCTCCATCTGACCGTAGAGGAACGGCACGGTGCGCTCGCGCACCACCTTCTGGCGCGGCGCCCACAGCCGGTCGGTCAGCTCGACCGCGGTGAACGCAACCGGTCGGTGGCGCTTGGTCGTCATGTGGCTTTTCCCCCGCAGGATTGGCGGATCACGAGGCTGCAGGGCAGGCGCTCGACGCCCGATTCGGCCGGCCCGTCGACCATGCCGAGCAGGCGCGCCCCGGCTTGGCGACCGAGCTCGCGCAGGTTCATGTCGATGGTCGTCACCGGCGGCCGGGTCGCCGCGGCGATGACATCCCAGTTGTCGAAGCCGACCACGGCGACATCGTCCGGCACACGCACGCCGCTCTCGCGCAGGGCATCGATCACGCCGCGCGCGATCTGGTCGCTGCCGCAGAAGATCGCGTTGATGCCCGGCTTCTGGGCCAGCAGCTTCTCCGCCGCCTCGCGCCCGAACGCCTCGCTCCAGTGGCCGCTCAGCACGCGGTTCGCGGGGCAGGTTAGGCCCGCGTCGGCCATGGCGCTGCGGAATCCGCGGCTGCGCTCACGCACCGCCTCGAACTCGCGCGGACCGGTGACATGGGCGATGCGCTTGCGGCCCAAGCGGATCAGGTGCTCGGTGGCGAGCCGTGCGCCACTGCGATCGTCTGGCAGCAGGCAGAGCGCGTTGCGGCTTCCGACCTGAGCGAAGGCATAGACGACCGGCAGCGAGGCGCCGTCGAGATCGATCGGCGGACGCAGGTCGGTGCGTCGGCCTGTGACAATCAACCCGTCGACCCGCTTGGCCAGCAGCGATTCGAGATGGCGCCGCTCGCGCGCCGGGTCGTCGGCGTTGCACAGGAACACCGAGATCTGCTCGGCCTCCAGCGCGTTCTCAATGCCTTCGAGGACGGGAATGCTGAAGCGGCCGTAGGAATCGGTCGAGATCAGGCCGACGGTGAAGGTTCGCTTGCGATGCAGGCTCTGGGCGAGATCGTTGGGCCGGAAACCCAGCCGCTCGGCAATCGAGCGCACCGAGCTGCGCGTCTCCTCGCGCAATTGCCCGCGGCCGTTCAGCGCCTTCGACACCGTGCTGACGCTGACGCCCGACGCCCGCGCCACATCGTGGATCGTCACGGGCGGTTTCCGCGTCCCGGGCTGGTCGAGCGTCATCGCCCGCGATCTCACACGCGAGCCGTGGAAAATGCAAAGGAAAACGTTTTCCTAAGGCATTTTCCGTCCGGTCTGCGATCTCTTCAGTCGATCTGGATGCCGAGCGGCGGCAGCACTTTCTTGTAGCGCTCGATCTCGCTCGCGACGTAGGCGCCGAATTCCGCCGGCGGCAGGCCGACGATCTCGGCGCCATTGTCGTTCGTGAAGGTCTGGAACGACTTCTCGTGGGCCGCCTTGAGCAGGTTCTTGTAGAGCGTGTCGGTCGTCTCAGGCGAAAGCTTGGGCGGTCCCCAGAAGCCCGACCAGCCGGGAATGTCGGCCTCGATACCGTACTCGCCGAAGGTCGGCACGTCGGGCAGTTGCTTCATGCGCTTGGCGCTCGAGATGCCGAGCATGCGCAGCTTTCCGGCCTGCAGGTACTGCATGATCAGCGACGGCGAGACGAAGAACGAATCGATGGTGCCGGCCAGCGCGTCGTTGATCGGCGTGCTCTTGTAGGGCACGTGCACGAGCTGGACCTTGGCGCTGCGGCAGAACAACTCGCCGACGACGTGCGTGGTGTTGCCGATGCCCGACGAGCCGAAGGTGATCTTGCCCGGCTCGGCGCGCGCCGCGGCCAGATACTGGTCCAGCGTCTTGAAGCGCGAATCGCCTGCGACCATCAAGCCGAAGCCTTGGCTGCGCGTCAGCAGGGTGATCGGCGTGAAGTCCTTGATCGGATCGAACGGCAGCTTGCGCATCAGCACCGCGTTCGTGGTGTGACCGCCAGTTGTATAGAGCAGGGTGTTGCCGTCAGGCTTGGCGCGCGAGACTTCGAGCGTGCCGATCGTCGTGCCGCCGCCCGGCTTGTCGTCGATGATCACGGTGCGGCCGTTGGCGGTGCGGTAGGCCTCGGCGAAGACGCGCATGGTGTTGTCGGTGCCCGATCCGGCGCCGAACGGCACGACGATACGCAGGTTCTCCTCGGCCCTCGCAGCCGGCGCTGTGGCGAGCAGGGCGGCGCCCGCGAGGACGCCGCGTCGCGTCAGGGCCATCACGCCCTCCCGTGGATCGCGTCGACAGCGGCGCGGATCACGCGGCCGGGATCGTTGACGAGCGTCGCGCTGCGCCAGCCGACATGACCGTCGGGCCGCACCAGCACCGCGCCGTCGGCCTCGATGCCGTAGAGTTCGCGCCACGGCTCCTCGTCACCCAGCACCATCGGCTTCACCTGCAGCGGCCGCGCCGCGTCGGCCACCGCATCAACCCAGGCGCCACCCTTGGCACCGGCCAGGAGCACGAAGCCGTTGCCGACCAGGTCGACCGTCGACAGCCGTTCGCCGTCCGTCTGCACCCAGGCATGCGGCGCGCGGGCGCCGGGCCAGGCTGAGGGCAGGTAGTCGGTCACCGGATTGGCGACCTCGGGGCGGGGCGTCCCATCGGGGATCACCGCCGCCGACGTATAGGTCGCGCCGAAGATCATGCCCTGTTCGTTCAGGAACTCGCGCCGCGCGCCCTTGCCCTGCAGCGTCTTCTCCATCCGGCCCATCGACGCCGCATTGGCCAGCGCCTGCTCGGTGATGGCCTTGCCGAACGGCTGGCGCTCGTCGTTGTAGGTGTCGAGCAGCGCCGATGTCCCTTCACCCTTCATCACCGCCGCCAGCTTCCAGGCGAGGTTCTGCACGTCCTGGACGCCGGTGTTCATGCCAAAGCCGCCGGTCGGTGGCATCTCGTGCGCGGCATCGCCAGCCAGCAGAACGCGGCCCGCACGATAGCGCTCGGCGACATGCGCCGAGGCGACCCAGGGCGCCACGCCCAGCACCTTGACCGGCAGGTCGAGCACGCCGACCGCCCGGCGGATCATCGCGGTCGAGTATTCAGGCGTGAAATCCTCCGGCTTCTGGCCGTGCGCGCGCAGCGAGTTCACCAGGAAGCCCCAGCGATCGTGCGCGTTGATGGTGAGAAAGGTGGCGCGCATCTCCTCGTTCTCGATGAAGTAAAGCGCAGCCGGCCGGTTCTGCGTCCAAGGCCGCAGATCCGCCTCGAGCAGGACGTTTACGCTGTCGTAGACGTCCTTCTGGCCCTGCAGGGCGATGCCGAGCGCGGTGCGCACGCGACTCTGCGCGCCGTCGGCCGCGATCAGGTACTGCGACGACACCTGTTCGCTCGCACCGGTCTTCGTGTTCGTTATCGTCGCCGTCACGCCTTTGTCGCTCTGCTCGAACGTCGTGAGTTCGGTATCGAAGCGCAGCGTGCCGAGCGGCTGGCGCTCGGCGCAGCGCCGCAGCACCGGCTCGAGATAGTCTTGCGCGCACAGGCAGGCGCGCACCGGCGTGACCTCGGCGCGCTGGGTGCTCTGGCCCCACGGCACGCGTCGCTCGATCTCCTCGCCGGCCAAGGTCTTGGTCCAGACGATGAAACCCACCTTGCTGGGCGGCAGGCCGGCGGCGCGGACCTCGTCCTCGATGCCTTGCTGGTGGAAGACCTCCATGGTGCGGGCATTGATGCCGCGCGCCTTGGGATGGATGGCGGTGCCGGGATGGCGCTCGACCAGCAGCGATTTGATGCCGAGCCGGGACAGCATGAGGGAGGCGGTGAGGCCGACCGGGCCGCCGCCGACGATCAGGACGGGAACTTCGATCATGGCAAAAGAGTCCCCGTTACGGATCGGTAAGTCAAGCTGCAGGCCGCGGCGGCCTCGTGGTGACCAACAGGAATTGCACCGGCTTTCCGGTGTGCGAGGTGTAGGAGTGCGGCGTGTCGCCAGCGAACAAGGTGCTCTCGCCGGCCAGCAGGCGGCGGGCGCGCTTGCCTTTGAAATTGATCGTGAGCGTGCCGTCGAGCACGAAGCAGAACTCGGTGGCGGGATGCGAAAGGAAGCCACCGCCTTCCTCGACGGTCTTGTGCCGCGTCGTCAGGATGAAGGTGTGGAGCTGCTTCGACAGCGGATTGTTGGGATGCAGCGACTTCAGGCTGCGCCGCCCCAGCTTCACCTCCAGCGTGTCGCGCGAAGAGAAGGAGGCGCCGCGGCCGGTCGGCCGGTCGGAGACGATCGCGTCCGGCAGGATGGACGACCACGGTGCGCCGTAGCCTGCGACCACCTTGGACAGAAGCCCGATGGTCGGTGCCATCTTGTTATGCTCGATGCGCGACAGGGTCGGGCGCGGCACGCCGGTGATGTCTGCCGCTTCGCCGAGCGACAGGCCGCGCATCTCGCGAAGCCCGCGCAGCTTCTCGCCCAGCTTGCCGGTGAGATCGAGCAGGTCGCTGCTGCGAGTCCAACCAGTGCGCGGAGCGGGTTTGCGGCTCATCCGGCCGAGGCCGCGCCGGGCATCAGGCGTTGTGCGCCCGGTTGAGGCGCTCGAAGCCTTCGGCGAGGTCGGTCTTCAAGTCCTCGACATCCTCGAGGCCGATATGGACGCGCAGCACGTGCTTGTCCTTGGGCCACGGCACCGCCGAGCGGTAGTTGTCCGGATGCGCGGGGATCAGCAGGCTCTCGTAGCCGCCCCACGAGGCGCCCATGCCGAAGATGTCCATGCCGTCGAGCATGGCGGCGACCGCCTTCTTGCTGATGCCGTCACGCAGCGTGAACGAGAACAGGCCCGACGAACCCTGGAACTGCTTCTTCCAGTTCTCGTGGCCGGGGCAGTCGGGCAGGGCGGGATGCAGCACCTTGTCGACCTCGGGCCGCGTCTTCAGCCACCGCGCGATGTGGATGCCGCTCTTCTCGTGATGGCGCAGGCGCACGGCCATGGTGCGCAGGCCGCGCAGCGCGAGGTAGCTGTCATCCGGCGCGGCGTGGCAGCCGAAGTTCTGGCACGCCGTCTTGGCGACCTCGAACATCGCGCGGTCGCGACAGGAGATGATGCCCATCATCGCGTCGGAGTGGCCGACGATGTACTTGGTGCCGGCATGCACGGAGATGTCGCAGCCGTGCTCGAACGGCTTGAAGTAGAGCGGGGTCGCCCAGGTGTTGTCGATCAGCACGGCCGCGCCATGCTTCCTGGCGACTGCGGCGATCGCATCGACGTCCTGCACCTCGAAGGTCTGCGAGCCCGGCGCCTCGAGATAGACGACCTTGGTGTTGGGCTTGATCCGCTTCTCGATGCCCGCGCCGATCATCGGATCGAAGAAGGTCGTCTCGACGCCGAAGCCCTTCAGCGTCGTATTCGCGAAGCGGCGCGCGGGGCCGTAGGCATTG
>DASXQC010000164.1:0-11458 GCA_036493235.1 Reyranella sp. | reverse complement strand
GCCTGCGCAAGGCCGCACGGCGCACCCACGACGCCATCTACAGCGCTCTCGCCGAGCTACTGCCTACCGTCCAGCCCAGCGAGTGTGCCAACTACTTCGCAAAAGCAGGATACGATCGAACTTAGAATCATCCCGCTCTAGTCCTTCTTGGGAGGTGGCAGGCGGAGTGCAATGTGCAACTCGCGCAGCTTCTCCATCGGGACCTCGGTCGGCGCATCCATCATCAGGTCCATCGCCGACTGGTTCATCGGGAAGGTGATGACCTCGCGGATGTTGGGCTCGTCGGCCAGCAACATGACGATGCGATCGACGCCCGGAGCGGCACCGCCGTGCGGCGGGGCGCCGTACTTGAAGGCGTTCAGCATGCCGCCGAAGCGCGCCTCGACCTCGTCCTTGCTGTAGCCGGCGATGCCGAAGGCCTTGTACATGATCTCCGGCTTGTGGTTCCGGATCGCGCCCGAGCAGAGCTCGATGCCGTTGCAGACGATGTCGTACTGCCACGCCTTGATGGTGAGCGGGTCCTGCGTCTCGAGCGCCTCGAGCCCGCCCTGGGGCATCGAGAACGGGTTATGGCTGAAGTCGACCTTCTTCAGCTTGTCGTCGTACTCGAACATCGGGAAGTCGACGATCCAGCAGAAGGCGAACTCGCCCTCGCGGACCACGCCCAGCTCCTGGCCGACCTTGGTGCGCGCCTGGCCGGCGAACTTCCACGCCGCCTCCGGCTGGTCGGCGACGAAGAACACCGAATCGCCGTCCTCGGCTCCGGTGAGCTGCTTCAGCTTGGCGAGGCGCTCGTCGGCCACGAACTTGGCGATCGGGCCCTTCCCCGCTCCGCCTTCCAGCGTGATGTAACCGAGACCGGGCTTGCCTTCGCCCTGCGCCCACGAGTTCAGCTTGTCGAAGAACGAGCGCGGCTGGCCGGCAGCCTTGGGCGCGCGGATGGCGCGCACCACGCCGCCTTTGGCGACGATGCCGGCGAAGACCTTGAAGTCGGAGCCGGCAAAGACCTCGCCCACGTCGAAGATCCGGAGCGGGTTACGCAGGTCCGGCTTGTCCGTGCCGTAGGTCAGCAGCGCCTCGGCATAGGGAATGCGCGGGAACGGCCACTCGGTGACCTTTCGCGCGCTTTCACGGTTGAAGTTCGCGAACTCCTTGAACACGCCGCCCAGCACCGGCTCGATCGCGGCGAACACGTCGTCCTGGGTCACGAAGCTCATCTCGAAGTCGAGCTGGTAGAACTCGCCGGGCGCCCGATCCGCGCGCGCGTCTTCATCCCGGAAGCAGGGCGCGATCTGGAAGTAGCGGTCGAAGCCCGACACCATCAGCAGCTGCTTGAACATCTGCGGCGCCTGCGGGAGCGCGTAGAACTTGCCGGGATGGAGGCGGCTCGGCACCAGGTACGAGCGCGCGCCCTCCGGCGAGTCGGCCGTCAGGATCGGCGTCTGGAACTCGGTGAAGCCCTGGTCGATCATGCGGCGACGCAGCGAGGCGATCACCTGGCTGCGCAGCAGGATGTTCTTGTGCAGCTTGTCCTTGCGCAGGTCGAGGAAGCGGTACTTGAGCCGCAACTCCTCCGGCGTGGTGTCATTCTCCTGGTAGACCGGGATCGGCAGCGGGTCGGCCATCGACTGGACCACCATCTCGGCCGCGTCGAGCTCGACCTCGCCGGTGGCGAGCTTGGGGTTCACGGTCGAGGGCTGGCGGGCTACGACCTTGCCGGTCACCGTGATCACGCTCTCGTTGCGGACGCGCTCGGCCGTCTCGAACACCGGGCTGGACCGGTCGACCACCACCTGGGTGACCCCGTAATGGTCGCGCAGGTCGATGAACAGCAGATTCCCGTGGTCTCGCTTGACCTGGACCCAGCCGGACAGCCGGGCTTCCTGGCCGACATGCTGGGGCCTCAATTGGCCGCAGGTATGGGTACGGTACACCGATGACATCGCGATTTTCCGGGCTTGAACGGGGCGGCAAGAGGCACGGATAGCTCTGCCAAGTCAAGGGATTGGGGTCTTTCCACTCGCGTTAACTTTGCTCCGGGGCTGCGAGCCCGCTATACAACAATATTAATGAAGCTGATCACCACGACCGACGAACTGGCGGCTTTCTGCAAATCCTTGGATGGCGCCGAGTTCGTTGCGGTCGATACCGAGTTCATGCGCGAGCGCACCTACTGGCCCAAGCTCTGCCTGGCCCAGGTGGCTGGCCCTGACGAGGCCGCAGCGATCGATGCGCTTGCCGAGGGTATCGACCTGTCTCCACTCGACGAGCTGATGGGCAACCCCAACGTGCTCAAGGTCTTTCACGCGGCCCGCCAGGACCTCGAAATATTCTACCTGCGCATGAACAAGGTCCCCGGGCCCCTGTTCGACACCCAGGTGGCGGCGATGGTGTGCGGCCACGGCGAGGCCGCCTCCTACGAATCGCTGGCGACCAAGCTCGCCAAGGCCCGTATCGACAAATCGAGCCGCTTCACCGACTGGGCCCGCCGCCCGCTCAGCGAACGGCAGATTACCTACGCCATCTCGGACGTCACCCATCTGCGCGTGGTCTATGAGGCCCTGAAGCGCCAGCTCGAGAAGTCCGGGCGGTTCAGCTGGATCACCGAGGAGATGGCGGTCCTGAACGACCCGGCCATCTACCGCGCCGATCCCGAGCAGGCCTGGCGGCGGCTGAAGCCGCGCGGCGCCTCGCCCCGGCTGCTGGGCACCCTCAAGGAGGTGGCCGCCTGGCGCGAGCGGACCGCTCAGCGCATCGACATCCCGCGCCAGCGCCTGCTGCGCGACGAGCAGCTGTTGGAAATCGCGAGCCACTCGCCCAAGACGGTCGAGGAACTGGCCCTCACCCGTGGTTTGGGCCGCGGCTTCGCCGAGGGCTGGCAGGGCCGCGAGATTCTCGAGGCGATCGAGAAGGCGCGCAAGCTGCCGGACTCGCAGCTGCCGACACGCGACCGACCGCCCGAGCAGCTGCGCGCCCCGGGCGCCGTGGTCGACATGCTGCGCACCCTGCTGCGGCTCAAGGCCGATCAGGCCGGCGTAGCCGCGCGCCTGGTGGCCAGCGCCGACGAGATCGACCGTTTGGCCGCCGGCAAGCGCGACGTCCATGTGATGCACGGCTGGCGCAACGAGATCTTCGGCAAGGATGCGCTCGCCCTGATCGAGGGCCGGGTCGCGCTGGCGCTCGAGGGCGACCATGCCCAGCTGCTGCCGGTGCCGCCCAAGGAAAAAGACAAGGACCGGTCAGCCGCCGAATAGGCGATGCAGCCGTGTCTCCAGGGCGGTCACGGTAAACGGCTTCATCAGCAGTTCGGTGGCGACGCCCAGCGTCGTCGCGCTGCCCGGTGCATAGCCCGTCATCAGCACCGTCTTCACGTCCGGCAGCAGCCGCCGGATGCGCGCGGCGAACTGCCAGCCGTCGATGCCGCCCGGCAGGCCGACGTCCGACACCACGAGGTCGACCTTCGGGTCGCCCTCCAGCCGCTGCAGCGCCTGCACCGCATCGCCGACCGCGACGACCTCGAAGCCCAGCCCCCGCAGGCTCTCTGCCACGTAGTCGCGCACCGCGTCCTCGTCCTCGACCACCATGGCCAGCCGGCCATTGCCGTGGAATTCGCCCGCCCGGGCAGCCACCGCCGCTTCGCTGACCTTCACGCCCTCCAGCATGCTCGGGAAGCTCACGACCACCGCGGTGCCCTTGCCGACCGCCGAATCGATCCGCGCCTGGCCGCCCGCCTGCTCGACGCAGCGCAGGACCTGAGCCAGGCCGAGGCCGGTACCGTGCCCCAGCCGCTTGGTGGTGAAGAACGGCTCGAACGCCTTGGCCGCCACCTCCGGCGGCATGCCCACACCGGTGTCGACGACCGATAGCAGGACGTTCCGTCCCGCGTCGGAGGTGCCGGTGCGGATGGTGAGCGCACCGCCGTCGAGCAGGGCGTCGCGCGCATTGACCACAAGGTTCAGGATGGCGTTCTCGAGCTGATTGCCGTCGATCAGCACCGGCGGCAGGCCGTCGGCCAGCTCGAGCACGAGCTCGATCGACTCGCCGACAGTGCTCTTGATCAGCTCCATGATGCCGGTCACGGAAGCGTTGAGGCTGGTCGGCTTGGGGTCGCGCGGCTGCTGGCGCGAGAAGGCCAGCAGCCGATGGGTGAGCGCAGCGGCCTGCGCGCCCGCCTGCAGCACGAGGTCGGCACGGCGATGCTGGTCGGCCGCCTCGGGCGGCAGGCGCCGCTTCAGCGTCTCGGCCGAGCCCATGACGACCGTCAGCATGTTGTTGAAGTCGTGCGCGACGCCGCCGGTGAGCTGGCCGAGCGCCTCCATCTTCTGCGCCTGCCGCAGCGCCTCCTCGGCGCGCTCGCGCTCCTCGATCTCGCGCTTCAGCTTGTCATTGGCCTCGGTCAGCGCGCGCGTGCGCTGACGCACCTCGCGCTCCAGCCAGTCCTGGTGCGCCTTCTCGGCGGTTCGGTCGCGCAGGATGACGATGAAGCCGGTGGCGCCTCCCACGGCGTCGCGCAACGGCACAACGATGCCGGTCGACCACAACCGGTCGCCGTCCTTGCGTATCTGCCAGCGTTCGCCGACTGCGCGCTCCTCGCGCGCAGCACGGCCGCGGTCGGCGGCCGGCACGCCCGCCGCGACGTCCTCCAGGATGAACAGGGTGTCGATGCTGCGCCCGACCATCTCGGTGGAGCTGTAACCCAGCACCTGCTCCGCGCCGCTGCTCCAGGTGCGGATGGTGCCGTCGAGGTCGGTGGTGATGATCGCGTAGTCGGAAGCGCTTTCGACGATCGCCTTGTAGAGCTCGCCGCTTTCGCGCGCCGCCTGCTCGGCCGCGCGCAGGCGCAGCAGGGCGCGGATGGTCGCGAGCAGCTCCGTCGTCTCGAGCGGTTGCGTCAGGTAGGAGTCCGCGCCGCTGTCCAGGCCGTGCGCGCGGTCGCCCGGCTCGACGAACGAGGCCGAGACCTGCAACACGAGGATCTGCGGATGCGCCGCCTTGAGCATGCGGCAGACCTCGTAGCCGCTGATGTCGGGCAACCGGACGTCGAGCAGCACGAGATCCGGCCGCTCGCTGTTCGCCCGCTCCATCGCCTCGGTGCCGGTGCGCGCCTCGATCACCCGGTAGCCGCCGCGCTCCAGCGAGCGCGTCTTGGCATAGCGCCCCGCTTCGTTGTCGTCGACGTTCAGGATGACGGCCCCGCTCATGCCGGCTCCCCCTGCTGCAGGGCCTGCACCGCGAACGTGCGCAGCACCGAGCGCGACAGGTTCGACTTGGGCAGGACCGCGATCGCGCCGTCGAGCCGCTTCAGCACCTCGGCCGTCAGCAGCGCCGACGTCACGACCAGGATCGGAATGTCACGGGTCGCCGGATCGCCCTTCAGGGTGCGGAAGACCTCGAACCCGTCGAGCCCCGGCATGTTGAGATCGAGCACCACGAAGTCCGGCGCCTCGGCCTGCGCAATCCGCAGGCCCTCGGTCCCATCCACCGCCTCGAGGATGGTCCAGTGCGGTTCGGCAGAGAGCCCCTGGCGCAGGACGTACCGGGTCGGCTCCTCATCGTCGACGATCAGGATCTTGATGCCTTTGGCGTCGGTCTCGGCTTCGCTTTGCGCATCCGGCAAGGTCACCGGAATATCCAGCGTAAAGATCGAGCCGATACCCGGCGTGCTCTCCACCGAGATCAACCCGCCCAGCAACCCGGCGAGCTTGCGCGACAGCGGCAGGCCGAGGCCGGAGCCCTTGTGCTTGGCTTGCAGTGGATTTCGCACCTGCACGAACTCGTCGAAGATGCGCTTGAGTTCCGCCTCGGGGATGCCGAGGCCGGTGTCGCTCACGATGAACTCGATGCGGCCCGGCGGCCGGGTCGCGACCTCGACGCGGACTTGGCCCTGCTCGGTGTATTTCAACGCATTGGAGACGAGGTTGCGCAGGATCTGCGCGAGCTTTGCTTCGTCGGTATGCAGGCGCACGCCGTCGGTGCGATCCTCGATCACCAGCTCGACGCGATCGCTTGTCTGCAGCGGCCGCATCATGCCGCGCAGCGCGCCGAGCAGCTCGGACGTCGAGAACTCCGTCGGGCTGAGATCGACCCGGCCGGCCTCGACCTTGGCAAGGTCGAGCAGATCGTTGACCAGCGCCGTCAGTGCCTCGGTGGAGTGCGTGATGTAGGTGACCTGGCGAAGCTGCTCGGTGTTGAGCGGCCCGTCGACCTGGTCGGACAGCAGGCGCGCCAGGGCCATGACCGAGTTGAGCGGCGTGCGCAGCTCGTGGCTCATGTTGGACAGGAACTGGCTCTTCATCTCGCTCGCCCGCCGCAGCTCCTCGGCGCGCTCGTCGAGCTCGGCATAGAGCGCCACCACGCCGCGATTGGTATTTTCCAGCTCCGTGTTGATCTGCTCGAGCTCGACTCGCGCGGCCTCGAAGTCGGCGAGCGTCGTCAGCAGATCGCGATTCTGGATCAGCACCTCCTCCGATGCCGACGCCGGCGCGGCCGTGGTCAACCCCACGGTGAGCTGGCGGATGTCGATCTCGTCCCGGCCGCGCGGCAGGTATTTCGAGAACCGTACCCTCGTCCCACGGCCCGGCCCGCTGTCGATCTCGAAAGTATCCATCAGCCGGCGGGTGCCGACGATGCCGAGCCCCATGCCGGTCGGCGAGACGTAGTTGCCCTCGAGGATATCCGAAAGGCCAGCGATGCCCGAACCCTGGTCGATGAACGAGGCCGCCAGGGCGCGATCCTTGCCCTGGCCTTCGAGCGAGAAACGCAAAGTGCCGCCACGGCCGTAGGTCACCGTGTTGCGCGCGATCTCCGACACCGCGGTGGCAATTCGTGTCTGGTCCTGCCGGTCGAAGCCCAGCATGGCAGCAAGGGTACGCGCGCGCTGGCGGGCATGAACCACGTCCTGCTCGGTCTTGAGTGCGGCAGTCAGGATCGGCTGAACGCTCACGGCGCCCTCTTGAGCACGAGCACGGTCGCGTCGTCGCGACTGCGGCCGGCATCGCGATACAGGACTGAAGCGATCAGGGCGGGGTGGCGCGCCATCAGGCCAGTATAGCGGTCGAACGCCCAGTTGGTGGAGAGGCCGTCCGAATGCAACACCAGGACGAGACCGGGCCCCTCGCAGGGGTAGATGAACTCCTGGAAGCGCTCGGCAGCATGGCCGGCGATGCCGTTCATGGAGACGAAGCGGCGGGTATGTCCTCCCGCAGTCACCAGACCGGCAATATTCCCGATGCCTGAAAAAACCACGCGATTGGCCGCCAAATCGAGCGATGCAACGGCGACCGCCGCCCCCCGGGTCGCCCCGAGGCCGGCATGGATCTTGCGGATGGCTTCGTTTGGCGATGGCGTATCGCCGCGCATGAACAGCCGTCGGGCCTCCTGGGAGGCCTGGGAGGCGAGCGGGCCGTGTCCCAACCCATCGGCCACCAAGGCGGCGGTCGTGGTGTGCCCGGGCAGCACCGCCCAGGCGTCGCCGCACATCTCCTCGCCGGCCTTTGCCACGCAGACCACGCCGACCTGCACGCCGGTCTCGGCCA
Source organism: Reyranella sp. (assembly GCA_036493235.1). GTDB lineage: Bacteria > Pseudomonadota > Alphaproteobacteria > Reyranellales > Reyranellaceae > Reyranella. The sequence goes on along the minus strand of DASXQC010000164.1, from coordinate 3,923 downwards.
TCGGCTTGCGACCCGGCCAGACACGCGCCAGTACGGCGGTGCCCTGTTTCGGTGCGGAGGTGATGTCGAACTCGTCGGCTTGCCGGCGGATCGCGCCGAGGCCGGTGCCCGAGGTGCCCCGGGTCGATATGCCGTCGCGCAGGCTTTCACCGATGTCGCGAATGCCCGGCCCGCGATCGATCGCAATCAATTCGAGGCCGGTCACTTCGGGGGTCGGGAGCGGTCGGACCAGAATCTCGCCGCCGCCGCCGTGCCGGACAAGGTTGGTCGACAGCTCGGTCGCGATCAGGGCCGCGCGCGCGACCTCGTCGGGGCCGAGATTGATCGCCCGCGCCCGGGCCTCCACCTCACGGCGCGTCCCTGCTACGTAGCTCGCATCGGTGACCGGCAGTCGTGTCGTCAACGCTTCCAGCGCGCGATCGTGACTGTCGTGCCCTCCCCGACCGCCGTCTTGATGTCGAAATCGTCGACCAGCCGGCGCGCGCCGCCGAGGCCATGACCGAGACCGTTGCCGGAGGTGAAACCGTCCTTCAGCGCGAGCTGGACGTCGGGAATGCCAGGACCCTTGTCGCAAAAGGCGATGCGCACGCCGGCGCGCGGGGCCGACAGGGTCTCGACGTGCGCCTCGCCGCCTTTGCCGTAGTCGAGCGTATTGCGCGCAAGCTCGCTGGCCGCCGTGATCAGCTTGGTCTGGTCGACCAGCGACAGGCCGGCTTCGATCGCGCGCACGCGCACCTTCTGGCGCACGCGCACCACGTCCTCACCCGTCTTGATCAAGACGATGTCAGTCGGCATCGTCTTCGTCGTCTTCAGTCCCGCCTTGCACGCCGCCGATCAGGGCCAGGCCGCGTTCGGCATTGAGCGCCGTCTTCACGCCGGGCAGGCCGAGGCCGAGCTCGACCAGCGTGATCGCCACCTCGGGACGCATGCCGACCACGACCGTGTCGGCATCGAGCAGGCGAGACAGGCTCGCGATGTTCGCCAGCATGCGGCCGATGAAGCTGTCGACGATCTCGAGCGCGGAGATGTCGATCAGCACGCCGCGGGCCCGGCTCTTGACGATCATCGTCGTCAGGTCTTCCTGCAGCCGGGTCGCGAGCTGGTCGTGCATGTCGACCTGGATGGTGACCAGCAGCGCGCTGCCGATCTTCAGGATAGGGATGCTGTCCATAGCCGACGCTTACTCGCCGGCCGGCGGTGCCATAGACCCGGTTCCGACCGCCCCCTTGACCCTGGCGACCCTACGGCCGGTGCGCGAGAGCGCGAGAGCGAAGGCGTCGGCCAGCGTCGCCTTCGAGACGACGTTAAGCTGCACGCCGAGCTGCACGATGGTCTGCGCGATCTGCGGGCGGATACCGCTGATGATGCAGTCGGCGCCCATCAGGCGTGCCGCGCTGATCGTCTTGAGCAGGTGCTGCGCCACCAGCGTGTCGACCGTCGGCACGCCGGTGATGTCGAGGATGGCGATCTCCGCGCTCTCCTGCACGATGCTCTCGAGCAGGTTCTGCATCACTACCTGGGTGCGCGCCGAATCGAGCGTGCCGATCAGGGGCAGCGCCACGACGCCGTCCCACAGCTTGACCACCGGCGTCGACAGCTCCTCGATCTCCTCGCGCTGGCGGGCGATCAGCTCCTCGCGCGTGCGCTGGAAGGCCTCGACGGTGAACAGGCCGAGCTTGTCGAGCAGCAGGGTGAGCGCCCAGGTCTGCTCGGCGATCGTGTCGGCGCTCTTCGACCTGCTTCGGATCTGCTCGAACAGTGGCCCCTTCATCGAGAAGACGAAGGTCGCCGTCTCGGACGGGCTAAAACCCTGCAACGCGCGGCTGCGCGAGAAGCCCTCGAGGATATCCCGCACTTCCTGGAAGGCCGGCCCTTCTATGTCGGTAACGCCGGCCGCAGGAACCGCCTGCGTCAGCGCCCGCAGCATGTCACGCGCCTGCGATTCGACTTCCTGGGTCGAGATGCGGGTATCGCCGTTCCTCTGCAGGGCCTCGAGCCAGCCCTTGATGATCGCAGTCTCGCCGTCGCTCAGCAGCTTCGCCAGATCCGAAGCCACGGTGGCAGTCGCCATGCTCTCCCCCTTATTGGGTGGTCATCAGTAGGCCAGCGGCCATCGGAACCCTAGCACGTTACCGAAGGTCAGTTCGGTACGATCACCGCTTTCAGGTCGAACGCCTCGGCCGCACTTTCCAGCCGGCGGGAAGTCACATCGCCCAGACTACGCTTCAGGCCGTCAGGCACGACCAGGCGCAGCTCGCGCTCCGCGCGCCGAAGCTGGACCTGCGGCAGCAGGCCCGGAGCGCCGCCCGACAGGTTGTAGGCCAGCCTAAGACACGCGCCCAGGCGGCGGGCGAAGGCGCGGCCCTTGCCGTCGCTCAGCCGCAGCGCGGTATCCAGCGTGCCCGACTTGGAATCGCTCTTGTAGCGATAGGCCAGGGTCATCGCGAGGATCGCGCGCTCGCGATGGCTCATGCCCGGCGCCGGCAGGTGCAGCACGCGGATATAGGCCTGCTCGGCGCGGTAGTCGGGATGATCGTTCCAGGAGATGTCGCTCAGATGGCAGGCAGCGATCCGCAGGATGCGCTCGGCCTCGGTCTCACCCGCGAAGATCGGCGTCAACCAGTCGAAGATCTCGGCCGGGGTCAGGTCGAAGCGGCGCCAGTCGGCGCCCTGCTCCTCGGCGAAGGCGATCAGCGGATGGCGCGCACGCTCGGCATCGCTCAGCCGCGAATAGTAGAAGCCCTCGCGCAAACCGAACGCGGAGAACACCACGTTGCGCGGCTTGAGCGCGGCCAGCACCCGGTCGAGCGCCAGGCAGGCGAGCGGCAAGGTGTCGACGCGCCGGCGCGACACGCCCGGCATCTTCTCGAGCGACTTGGCGCTCTGCACCGCGATCAGCCGCGCCACCGCGCGCGCCTCTTCGGCCGGGATGTCGTAGTGATGGATGATGTGCAGCGGATAACCCGCCTGTTCCATGTGCAATCGCGCGAACGACCGCCAGGCGCCGCCTACGGCGTAGAAGGTCCTGCCCGCTTCCTCGCGCAACCAGCGCACGTTCTCGATCGCGTCGACCACGGCCCGCTTGGGATCGCTCTTGCCCGAGGACATCAGGCGCAGCGGCCCGATCGGCAGCGTCGTCGAGTTGCCGATGCGGCCCTGCCCCAGCGAGACCAGCTCGAGGCTGCCGCCGCCGAGGTCGCCCATCACGCCCGAGGCGTCGGGCGTGCCGCACATCACGCCGTAGCCGGAGAAGCGCGCCTCATCCTGGCCGCTCACGATATGCGCCTTGATGCCTGGCCGGCTCACGAGCTCGGCCATGAAGGCGGGCCCGTCGGATGCGTCGCGCACCGCGGCGGTCGCCAGCAGGTCGAGCGACGTCACCTTCATGTTGTGGGCGAGCGTCGTGAAGCGGTCGATGTTTGCGAGCGCCATCTCGACGCCCTGCGGGTTCAACCGGCCGGTCGCATCGAGGCCGCGCGCGAGGCCGCACAGGACCTTCTCGTTGAATACCGGCAGCGGCGCTCGGCTTGCGCGTTCGTAGACCACCAGTCGGATGGAGTTGGAGCCGACGTCGATGATGCCGACCCGGCCGGGGCCGAGACGGCTATGCGCAGGGCTTCCCGCCCCGCCGGTCTCTATGGTCCGTTCGCCGTCCATGCGCGCATCCGTCTAGCCGAAACCCGCCGGGATTGCAGCGACGATTTTGGTCGCGCCCGCTCGAGCGCAATGGGCCCTACGAGCTGAGAACGAGTCGCGGCACCGCGCCGCTCAGCCGCAACGCACTGCCGCGGCCCGAAAGCGACGGATTTGTCATGAAATAGTGATGGGCAATGAAGGGTTCCTTGCCCGGATGCGGCCGCGTATAGGCGCCGTTGCCCGACATGATCCAGCTCTGGCCGTCGTCCTTGAGGTTGGCGACCACG
>DASXQC010000163.1:0-3553 GCA_036493235.1 Reyranella sp. | reverse complement strand
CGGCAACGCCGTCAAGCATCTTCAGGCGCGTTTCCCGAACGTCGCCCTGACAGAGCATCCCGCGGCCATGGCGGAGACGATCGTGGCGCTCGCGCGTCTCGTCGATCATCCCGGCCGGGATCCAGGCCTGCCGCTCGATATTCACGGCACCGACTACGAGAAGAAGGTCTGGGACCTACTGCGGCGGATCCCGCCGGGCACCACGACGAGCTACGGCGCGATTGCCGCGCAGATTGGCACGCGCGACGCCCGCGACGCGACGGCGGCGATCGCCGCCAACACGCTGGCGATCCTGATTCCTTGCCATCGCGTCGTGAAGAAGGACGGCTCGCTCTCCGGCTATCGCTGGGGGTCGACGCGCAAGCGCGCGCTGATCGAGCGCGAGCGAAAAGCGAATTGAAGGCGGATGCCGGAGTGTTCGCCAGACAGCGCAGAACCATAGTCGTCGACGGGAGCGTGAACTGGAGGCCCGTCATGACTACGGAGAACGATCGGCGCTGGTCGCAGGTGATGGCGCGCGATAAGTCGGCAGACGGCACGTTCTGGTATTCCGTCCAGACGACGGGCGTGTACTGCCGTCCGTCCTGCCCGTCGCGGCGGGCAAATCCGGAGAACGTCACCCTGCACGACGACCTCAAGTCGGCGCAGGCGACGGGTTTCCGGCCCTGCCGGCGGTGCAATCCCGGCGGCACCTCGCAGGAGGCTCGGAACGCGGCCCTGATCGCCCGGGCCTGCCGGCTGATCGAGCACAGCGACGAAGCCCTTCCGCTCGATCGCCTCGCCAGGGCGATCGGCTTGAGTGCCAGTTACTTCCATCGCCTGTTCAAGGCGACGACCGGCCTCACGCCGAAGGACTATGCCGACGCGCACCGCGCCGCGCGCGTCCGCGAGGGGCTGGTCAACGGCCGGTCGGTGACCGAGGCGATCTACGACGCCGGCTTCAATTCGAGCGGCCGGTTCTACGAGAAGTCGACCGAAATGCTCGGCATGACCCCGACTCGCTATCGCGAGGGCGGCCGGAACGAGGACATCAGGTTCGCCATCGGCCAGTCGTCTCTCGGCGCGATCCTGGTCGCATCGAGCGCCCGGGGCGTGGTGGCGATTTTAATCGGCGGCGACCCGAACGAGCTCGCGCGTGATCTCCAGGATCGCTTTCCGAAGGCGCGCCTGATCGGCGGTGACCCAGGCTATGAGAAGCTCGTGGCAGAGGTCGTCGGCCTGGTCGAGGCGCCGGGCCTGGGCCTCGACCTGCCGCTCGATGTCCGCGGCACCGCGTTCCAGCAGCGTGTGTGGCAGGCGCTGCGGGAGATCCCGGTGGGCAAGACCGTCTCCTATGCAGATGTCGCGGCGCAGATCGGCTCGCCCACGGCGGTGCGGGCAGTGGCCGGCGCCTGCGCCGCCAACAAGATCGCCGTAGCGATCCCATGCCATCGCGTCGTGCGCCGCGACGGCTCCCTCTCGGGCTATGCCTGGGGAGTCGAACGCCGGCAGCGCCTTCTCAAAGCAGAGGCTAGTGCTTCCAGGTGAACGGGAAGAGCTGCTGCCTGATGTAGCTCGCCGGCATGTAGTCGCCGAGCACGCCGTATTTGCCGGGGAAGCGGCGATCCGACTTCACCGCGGTGCCGAAGATGTAGTCGATGAAGGCGAAGTGGGCGGCGTAGTTTCGGTCGATCGCCTCGCGCTCGGAACTGTGATGCCAGTGATGGAAGTCCGGCGTCACGATCAGCCACTTCAAGGGCGCGCGGGCGAATACCGAGGGCAGCGCGACGTTTGCGTGATTGAAAACCGCCTGGAAGCCCACGATCACGATGTAGACGTTCATCGAGGCTTCGGTGAAACCCAGCACGTAGAGCACGCCGAGGATCGACACGCGCGTGGTCAGCAGCTCGAACAGATGCAGCCGCGAGCCCGCCATCCAGTCCATGTACTCCGCGCTGTGATGCACCGCATGGAAGCGCCACAGGAACGGGATTTCGTGATAGGCGCGATGGGTCCAGTACTGCACCAGATCGGCCACCAGCAGCACCAGGAACAGCTCCGCAAAGAAGGGCAGGCCGCCGATCCACTTCTGCAAGGGCGCGTAGACCAGCCAGCCGAACAAACGGTGGATCGCGAAGTTCACGATCACCAGCGCCAGTCCGACCAGCAGGTGGTTGATGATGAAATGCGTGAAGTCGATCTGCCAGCCCGGGCGGAACACCGGCTGTGTCTTGTGCAGCGGGAACATCTTCTCGATCAGGATGAACACCAGGCTCGAGCCGAGCAGGTCGAGGATGAACCAGTCGAGTCCGATATAGGGCGTGTTGTCGGGGAAGTCGCCGATCGGCACGCGATGGCCGCCCATCGCCACCGCGAGCAGCAGGAGCGCCAAAGCCGTGCCGTTGAGCCAGCGGTTGCGCAGCCGCACCAGGTTGGCGATGGCGAGGCCGCCTCCGATCACCATGCCGACCAGCAGGACCTCGCGCAGGACGCTGACGTCGTACTGCTTCCGGAGATTCGGCGTCGTCAGGTACTGCGGGAAATGGAACGCCAGCACCGACAGCACGGCCAGGCCGCCCAGCGCCAGGGCGATCACGCCGGTGATCTTGCCCTGTCCGAATTCGATCCGGCCAGTCTGATGGAAGACCGCGGTGGGCTTCTTGAGCATCGGCGTGTTCATGACAGGATTGTAACACGCAGCCTGACCCGCCCGGTTTTCGGCGTGTATCGTGCGTTTCACGACAGCCGAAAGGGGTGCCGCTACGGCGCGCACTCCCGCGCCACAGCCGGCGCGACGTAGCCGACAAACCGGCGAGCGCCCTGGGCCGAGAAGTGGCCCTGGTCGACGAAGTCGGCGGCGCCGAAGGCCTCGATCGGCGCCGGGATCATCGGATCGTCGAGCGCCCTGGCGGTGCGCGCCAGGATCTCGTTGAATCGCTGTTGCAACGGCCACACGTCCTTGTCGCGCACGTAGGGCAGCCATCCGTACATGTCATTGCCCTGCAGGCGCGCGCGGTTCAGCAGCTGGCCGATCCACAAGGTCTTCACGCCGCGCTCTCGGTTTATCGCGGAAATCGTTCGCAGATTGCGCTCGAAGTCGGCTTCGAGTGCCGGATCTGAGCCCGCCTCGACCGTGCCGCTCAGGGTCCAGGAGTACTGAACCGTGTCGATCTGGGCGCTCACGAGCCGCGCCAGCTCGGTGAGCAGGGGCGAGAAGGTGACGTTGCCGCCGCCCAGCCGGCGCGTGCGCAGCGAATCGACCTGGCTCGGCAGGTGGAAGTCGGCGTAGCCCGGATCGAGGGTCTTGATGTGCGCGTTGCGGATGTCATTCCAGCCGACATAGTAGATCGCGCAGCGCGGCCGCTTGCCGAACGTGTCCTCGTAGAAGACGGTCTGGATCACGTGCTCGACCGTCGAATAGCCGGGGACGCCGTGGTTGATCACCAGGAAGCGGTCGCCCAGCGCCTGCTGCAGCCGGTCGGTCCAGGTCTCGCCGTCGCTCAGCGCGATGTCGTAGGTGCTGGAGCCACCGAAGGCAGCGATGACCGTGCGCTCCGCCAGCTCGCGCGCGGTC
>DASXQC010000162.1:0-28096 GCA_036493235.1 Reyranella sp. | reverse complement strand
CCTCCGTCGGCGATTACGCCGACACCTCCCCATTGAATGAGGAGGAAAGCTTGAGCGCAAAAAGAAGGCCCGGGTGAGCGGGCCTTTTCAATTCCTCAGTCGGCGCCTTCGTCGCGGCGGGTGCGTTCGAGGCGCTCGTGGCGCTCCTGCGCTTCCACCGACAGCGTGGCGATCGGACGGGCTTCGAGGCGCTTCAGCGCGATCGGCTCGCCGGTCTCCTCGCAATATCCGTAGGTGCCTTCCTCGATCGACTTCATCGCCGAATCGATCTTCGAGATCAGCTTGCGGAAACGATCGCGGGTCCTGAGTTCCAGGGAGCGATCGGTTTCCGCCGTAGCACGATCAGCCAGATCGGGCTGCGCCAGGCTCTCTTCCTGCATGTTCTGCAAGGTCTGGTTCGATTCTTCGACCAGTTCGGCTTTCCACTTCAGCAGCTTCTGACGGAAGTACTCCTGCTGAATCGGGTTCATAAAGGGTTCGCGGTCCGTCGGCCGGTAATTCTGCGGCAACGTAATCGACATCGTTGGCAACTCCACTCCCCAGCGACCACACCAACGTCCGCCTCGAGCGAAGGCGGACCTCCAGAGGCGGGCGGAGTAATAAGGGGCAGTCGGTTGCTCTGCAAGGTTGAACCCGTACCAATCCCCCCAGTAGTAGTGCAGTGCAGCAAAATCGATGCCGGGGATTTGAACAACAAGGCGAAGGCTTATGGCGATGGTTCGAAAACGGCTACCGCGCCGCACCAAATTGGGAACTTGCCTACCCTATGCGTGAAAAACCGTCCCCGCCCGCCCTCTCTCCGGGCGACTTCGTGCGCCATCCCGGCCGGCCGGATTGGGGCCTGGGCCAGATCCAGTCGATGATCGGTCCCCGGATTACGGTGAATTTCGAGAATGCCGGGAAGGTCCTGATCGACGGGAGCGTGGTCGAGCTCCAGCCAGCCGAGCCTCCGCGGCCTTGAGTTCCTCGGGCGTGTTGATGTTGGCAAAAGGCGCCGGGTCGCCCGGCCAGGTCAGCTCGACCTGGACGTGACGCTCACCGAACTGACCGACCCGCCGCATCCCCTCCTCCAGGATCGCCCGTCGCAGGTCCTCGACCAGCTTCACCGACCACACGCCGAGCGAGGGCTCACGGTGGCGGCCGTGGCGGATCACCAGCACATCCGGCTCGGGAACGTGCATGTGGCCACACAGCCGGACCGTCAGGTCGAGCGGCAGGAACGGCACGTCGGCCGGCGCGGTCAGGATCCAACCGGCATGGGGATGATGCTTCAGCGCCCATTCCATGCCGGCCAGGATGCCGGCCAAGGGCCCCAGCCGTCGGCCCTCGCGCTTCGCGGCTCGTTGAATGTCGGGCGGGTCGGGAATGACCGGCACACCCAGGCGCCTGAAGGCCGGGTCGGGATCGTTGGCGACGACGACGAGGTCCATGACCTGCGGCCGCAACCGCTCGACGACATGCGCCACCATCGGCTTGCCGCCCAGGAGCCGCAGCGGCTTCTTCACGCCCTCGCCCATGCGCCGCCCTTCGCCGCCCGCCAGGACGACGCCGACCAGCGCGCCGGAGCGAACCGGCGCAAAGGGACCGCGCGCGTTGACCACCATGCCCGCACTATGCGAAGCGCTGAGAGACACACAAGTCAGAACACACGGGGAGGAATCGATGGCCCTCAGCATCGCCAAGGTCGCCAACTGGCTGCATCAGGTCGACAAGGCGCGCGCGGTCGTCGGCCGCTGGCCGGCGCAGTTCGAGACCGATGACGAGCGGACGGCCTACAAGGTCCAGGACGCATTCCTGAAGAAGCAGGTGGTCAAGCAGGGCCCGCTGGCCGGCTACAAGATCGCGCTGACCTCGCCGCAGATCCTGCAGCAGACCGGGCTCAAGGGCCCCTGCTACGGCCCGATCCGCAAGAAGCGCGTGTTCGAGCACAAGGTCAGCGTGCGTGCCGACCGTTGGACGCGGCTGGGCGTCGAGCTCGAGGTGATCTTCGTCATGGGCCGTGACGTGCCGAAGCCGAAGAAGCCCTACGACAAGGATTCGATCGCCGAGTATGTCGGCGAGGCGCGCGCCGGCTTCGAGCTGATCGAGGATCGCGGCGCCGACTACAGCCGGCTGGCCGTCAATCCGCTGATCATGGATGCCGGCTGGAACGGCGGCTCGCTGCTGGCCAAGCCGAACAAGAACTGGCGCGACCTGCCGATCGACAAGCTCGACGGCTCAATCTCCTTCGACGGCACGGAGGTTCGCACCGGCCATTCGGGCGACGTGCTGGGCCATCCGCACAATGCGCTGGCATGGCTCGCCAACAAGCTCGGCGAGCACGGCAAGACGCTGAAGAAGGGCATGATCGTGTCGAGCGGCAGCATGGTCGCCTGCCAGTTCGTCCCGCCCGGCAGCACCGCCACCGGCAAGATCGATGGCCTGGGCGAGGTCACGATCAAGTACGAGCTGCCCAAGTAGGCTTGTGGATAAATCGTCCCGCGTCCCGCCAATTCGACAATCGTCCCAACGCGCATGTGTGGCGGGACGTGGGACGAATCGCCCCAAATCCATGCCGGCCAACGTTTTAGTCGTCCCGCCGCGGTGGGATTCGCGGCACCCGTCGGCCCGAACCGTGGGACGCTAGAGCGATTTCCGTTCAGATGGAACCGCGCCCGCACAGTTGTCCCTCGTCCCATCGCCCGACGGGTGCGGTTCCATCTGAACGGAAATGCGCGCACGGGCGATATTTGTTGCAGCAGGCATATTCCGTCCGGCCGATGCCGGCCGGACGGAATATGTTCTAACGGACCTCCCGCACCCAGGAGGCCTGCGCCAGCGTCGGATCGGGCCGAAGTTGCCGCCACGACAGGCGGCGGACGGCGTCCCGGCCGACCACCAGGGCGTCGTAGTCCGACGGAAAGAGCTGGGCGATCGCCGGATCGAGCGCGTTGAGGCCGCCGGCGTAGGTGCCGAAGGCCGGCAGGATCAGCCGATGGCCGTCGGTCAGGAAGCAACGGCGGCGGATGCCGCGGCCCTGCACCGTGAGCGCCGCCACCGGATGGTAGTGACCGGAGATCTCCCCTTCGACCGGGCCGAACACCGCCTCGTGCCGGAAGATCAGCGGGCTGTCGGCGATCTCGACCGCGACATGGCCCCAGCCGTCGGGCGGCGGCGCGGGATCGTGGTTGCCGGCAATCCAGACGAACTGCGCCCGCTTGGTCAGCCGCTCGATCTCGGCGCGCTCATTCTTGGGCAGGCGCTCGATGGCGGTGCAGTCGTGAAAGGAATCGCCCAGGCACACGACCCTCTCGGGGTTCAGCAGGTCGACCAGGGCGGTGAGCATCGCCAGCGTATGGCGCGTGTCGTGGCGCGGCAGCAGCTTCAGAGCGTTGACGGCGTAGGACGAGCCCTTCTCCAGGTGCAGGTCGGCGACCGCCAGCAGCCGTCGGGCCGGCCAGTGCAGCGCCCCGGCGGGCCATGCCTCCAGCCGCTCGCCGGCGCACAGGAACTCGAAGGGCTTCACGGGCGTAACTGGGGGCGCAGCACGATGCGCGCGCCGATCCGCCTTAGCCGCGCCACGAAGCCGGGTACTCTCATGGCGGCCACGATTGACCTGTCCGACCTTCCTTCGCAAGGTGACCCGATGCGCAAGCTTGTGTGTTTCCTCGCAGCGTTCGCGGCGCTGGGCGCGCCCGTCGCCGGCGCGCAGATGCTGCCGCATCACGCCGAGTATGCGCTGCGGCTGGGCGATGCCGCCGACGCGCCACGCATCGGCAAGGCGACCCAGGACCTGACGCAGGACTGTGGCGGCTGGCACCTCAAGCGCGACATCAGCACCGAGATCGCCATCACCACCTCGTGGAAACTCAGCCTGCTGTCCAAGCTCGACGGCGAGGAGCGGCGCGACGGCAGCGATTTCCGGTTCCGTACCGTGCAGAACCAGAACGGTGCCGAGCACGAGATGCGCGGCCGGGTGCGGCATGTGGGCAAGGAGGTGCGGGCCGACATCGACTATCCGAGCGGGCCGCAGCAGCTCGTCCTGCCGCCGCCGACCCTGATGCCGGTCGCCTCGATCAACAAGGTGATCGAGCGCCTGCGCGGCGGTGCCGCATCCTTCCCGTCGATGACATTCGATGCCGAGGTGATCGGCGATGCCTTCCTGGTCGACGTCGACCAGCTCGATCCCGGGGTGCTGCGCGGCCCCCGCCCCGGCGAGCGGCCGGTCGCGGTGCCGGGCCGCTCCTGGCCGGTGTTCATGAGCTTCACCCGCGGGCGAGACCAGCAACAACGGCCGCTCTTCACGCTGAAGGCGGAGCTCTACGACTCCGGCATCCTCGACCGGCTGACGGTCGATACCGGACTCGTCACCGTGACGGCCGATCTCACTGCGCTGGAGATGCGCAAACCGCCGGCCTGTCCGCGTTCCTGAGGGCCCGCGCTCCTGAGACGAACGGTCGTTTTGCAGGCGCATTTCAAGGCTATATAACGGAGGTAACAAGCGCCCGGGCAGGGTCGCGGCTAACAGGGAAGGCTCGAGGTGCACTCAGGAACGTCCGGGGACGGAAGGACCGCCGCCGCCAAAATTTCATTCGGCCGCCTGATCGCCTACGCCACCCTGCAGCTGCCGCTCGCCATGGCCGCGCTGCCGGTCGTGCTGAACGTCAGCAAGTTCTACGGCGAGGTCCTGAAGTTCTCGCTCGAGGTCATGGGGCCGATCTTCATCTTCGCCCGCGTGCTCGACGCCATCCAGGATCCGGTGATCGGCCTGATCAGCGACCGCTTCACTCACCGCGGCCCGCGCGGACGGCTGCTGTTCGTCGCCCTGATGACGCCGGTGCTGGCCGGCGGCTTCTACATGCTGTTCGATCCGCCGGACGCCTGGTTCGGCAATCAGTGGCTGATGGGGGTCTGGCTGACCGCGGCGCTGGTGCTGGTCCATTTCGGCTATTCGGGCGTGTCGATCAGCTATCACAGCCACGGCGCCGAGATCGCCGACGACTACAACGAGCGCACGCGCGTCACCGTCGCGCGCGAGGTGTTCGGCCTGATCGGCATGACCTGCGCGGTCGCGCTGCCGTCGATCCTGACCAATCCCCACATGTTCGGCCCGACCACCGGCTACATGATGCTGGGCCTGATCTTCCTGCCGGTCTGCTTCCTGTTCAGCCTGCCGACGATCGGATGGGCCGGCCCGTCGGTCCACCCGCCGGTCGTCCATGCCGAGCGCAACCCCTTCCTCGCCTTCTTCGGGCCGCTCAAGAACCGGCTGTTCCGCCGCCTGCTGCTCGTGTTCGTGGTCAACGGCTCGGCGCTGGGCGTCGCCGTGACGGTGATCCTGTTCTACGTCGAGCACGTGCTCGTCGGCACCCAGTTCGACGCCTTCCTGATCCTGCTGACCTACTTCATCTCCGGCGCGGTCTCGGTACCGATGTGGCTGTTGGTCTCCAAGAAGCTCAGCAAGGCGTCGGCGTGGTTCGTCGGCATGATCTGCTCGATCGTCGGCCTGAGCCTGGCGCTCTTTCTGGGCGCGGGCGATCTCTGGTGGTTCCTCGCGATCTCGGTGCTGACCGGCCTCGGCCTCGGCGCCGACTACGGCCTGCCGCCCTCGATCCTGGCCGATGTGATCAACTCGCAAGAAGGCGGCGACAGCAAGGGCAAGACCGGCAGCTACTTCGGCCTGTGGGCGCTGGCGACCAAGGTCGCGACCGCGCTGGGTGCGGCGCTGTCGCTGCCGGTGGTGGCGCTGCTCGGCTTCAATCCGGCCAAGGGCCAGTACAGCACGACGGCGCTGGTCATCGTCTATGTCGTGCTGCCGGTGGTGATCAAGGGCGTGGCGGCGGTGCTGATCTGGTTCATCCGCATCGAGGCGCTGCGTGGCTCGGTGCGCGACGAGATGCGCGGCGCCTGATCAGCGCGCTCGCTCGTCCTTGCCGCCCTCGTCCTTGCCGGTCTCGTCCCTGGCGGTCTTGGGCCAGCCCATCGCCGCGGTCGATTCGATGACCCGCAGCACGTCGCGCAGCTCGCGCATGGTCCACGGCGGCAGCAGCACCTCGCGGCGCGAGGCGAAGGCCACCACGGCGGCGCCGAGCTGGCGCACCGATCCGGCGATCGCGCTCGCCACCACCACCGCCTGAAGCAGGCCGATCAGGGTCAGCAGCAGCGCCGCCATGCCGAGCACCAGCGCGGTGTTGCGGAACGGCTCCTCGATCACCGCGGTCGGCACGGCGACCGCCGCCGTCCAGCCGCTGATCGTCGAGCGCTGGAAGGAATTGCTCATCTTCACGCCGTCGCGCGCGACGACGTCGAACAGGCCGTTCGGGCGGCCACTGTGCACCGCCACGACCAGCGGCTCCTGCGCCCGCACGCCGACCAGAAGCTCCGGTTCCCGGCTGCGCGCCAGGATCGTGCCCTGGCGGTCGACGATGCCGGCGCGCCAGCTCTCGCGCAGGCCGGCCTCGCCGAACAGCTTCTGCAGGTGCCGCACATTGACGCCGCCGCTCAGCACGCCGACCAGTTCGCCGTCGTGCAGGACCGGCACGGAGATGTAGTACGGGCCGGGCTTGTCGTCGGGCGTCCGCTGCAGATCCGACACGAACAATGGCAGGCCGCCGACCACAGCGCCGACGCCGACCGCATCGGCATTCGCGAACGGCGGCAGCCCATCGGGAGCCGATGCCAGGAGCTTGCCGTTGCGGTCGAACAGACCGAAGGAATCGAAGCCGCGCTGGCGCGCAAGGGCAACGACGCGGCGCACGATCTCGGGGTCACCCGCCTGCAGGCGCGGCGACAGCGCGACGCCGTTCAGGAAGCCCGCCATGCCCTCGATATCGCGATCGATCAGATGGCCGAGATTGTTGGCGACGTCGACGCGCTGCGCCTCGATCGTGCGGCGCTCGGCATCGGCGTAGTGCCATGCCAGCACGCCCGCCAGCACCAGCATCGGCACCAGGACGGCGGCGATCAGCAGCACGAGATAGGCGCGGATCGAGAGGTCGGCGAACACCCGCCGGGCCGGACGCGATGGCAAAGAGGTCCCCGCCGTCATCGCCGACCTAGGCTTTGAACGGCCGCGGATCGCCGCCTTCCGGCGGCCAGATCCAGTCGTAACGGAAGACTGCCGAACCCGGCGCGATCTCGCCGAACGCAGCGCGCATGGCGAACACGTCGGCGTCCCTCACTTCCACCTGGTCGCCCTCGTCGCCCATTGCAGCGACTACCCGCGCGGCTTCCTGCTCATCAGGGCAGTTTGTGAGGATCGGCGGCTTCAACCAACCCAGCTTGTTCGTCACTTTCACCAGATATGTCGGCACGGCGGGGGATTTTGACCACTGCGCGCCGAAAGACAACCGGAATGAAATGTCGCTCACGAAGCAACTAAGTCCAGATTTTGCATCGGCCGCTGATCGAAGCCGATCGACTGATCCCAGCAGCCGCGCGCGATGGCCGAATAGACGTCGCGAAAGTCCACGGTGTGTCGCAGGTCGCCTTCCTCCAGGTCTGCCAGTGACGGATAGCTGCCATGCAACCCGCCTCTCACCCGGCCGCCCAGCACGAAGAGCGGCGCCGCGGTGCCATGGTCCGTGCCGTCCGAGGCGTTCTGCCCGGCGCGACGCCCGAATTCCGAATAGGTCAGCACTACTACATCATCCCAGCGCCCCGCGACGATCATGTTGCGGCGGAAGGTGGCGAGGCCCTCGGCCAGCGCGGCGAGCAGCGCCTCGTGCGTCGGCGTCTGGTTGGCGTGGGTGTCGAAGCCGGCCAGCGCGACTTTCACCGCCCGCATGGGCACTCCGCCGGCAATGAGCCGCGTCGCAAGATCGAGCTGCTGACCAAACGGGCTGCTTGCGTAGGCACGGGCCGGCCGCGGGGCCGCCTGCAGTTTCTCGCGCAGCCCGGCGGCGGCTTCATTCACTTCGCGCCGCACCGCCAGCAGATGACGCAACGCCAGATTGCCGCCATCATCGACCGCATCATCCTTCAGGACCTGGGCCTGGGCCTGGCGGAGGAAAGCTTCGGCATCCTCCATCACGACGGTGCGCAAATCTGCGCCCATCAGCGGCAGCGCATTGGTGTCTATCACGATGCCGTCAACGCCCGGCTTCCTCGGTAACGCGTGCTGGAGCGCGCGCGCGACCCAGCCCTCGCTCAGGGTGTGGTTCGAAGGCGACGCGGTGTCCCAGATCTCGATCGAGCGGAAGTGCGAGCGGTTCGGATCGGGATAGCCGACGCCCTGCACGATCGCGAAGTCGTGCGCCTGCCAGGCGTCCATCAGCGGCGCGAGCCTTGCATGAAGGCCGACATGCTCGTCGAGCTGCAGCACCCTCCCGCGGACGAGACCGATGCCGGGCCGCAGCTCGCGATAGATTGGATCGGCGTAGGGAATGACTGTGTTGAGCCCGTCATTGCCACCCTTCAACTCGACCAGCAGGAGGATGCGCGACATGCCGCCCTCACTTCAGCTGGTAGACGGGATCGAGCATCGCCGCGGCCGCGACTGCACCCGTCGTGCCGCGCGCGTCGACAGGATCGATCGGCTGGCGTGACAACAGGGTGCGCAGCAACTCGCTGGAGGCGACGCTGCCGAGCGTGGGGCCGAGCGCCACTTCGTTGCCGGCGTTGCGCAGGCTGCGGCCCTCGACCGGCCGCTTCATGGCATTGTCCATCGATGCAACGGTCGTCGCTTCGATCACGCGCCGCAGGGACTGCTGGCGCAGCAGCAAGGTATAGGTCGTGATCCAGCTCTCGCCGCCCGGCCAGCCCCTGACGTTGGGCGGGTAGAACGGCAGCTGGCCCAGGTCCTGCAGCATACGCACGATCGGCGTCTTGTCGGGCACCGGCAGGCCGAGCAGATGGACCGAGCCCACCAGCAGCTCGACCGGCGACTTGATCAGCGCGCCGCGGTTCGCCGGATCGCGGAAGGGCGGCGACAGGAACATCGCCTTCAGCACCGGTTTCATCTCGTAGTCGCCGTCGCGCAGGATCGCCGCCAGCCGCGTGATCTCGGCCGGGTCAGGCATGAGCGAGACGAATTCGCGCCACAGCTTTTCGCATAGAAGCTCGGCGGTGCGTGGCTGGTCGAGCAGGATGGAGAGAATGCCGTCGCCGTCGAAATAGCCGGTCTGGCCGAGGAAGGTCTTCTGGCTGCCGTCCTTGGCGCCATCCTGGGCAAAGGTGCGCGCGGCGTTCTTGACGTCGGCTTCGCTGTAGTGGCCTTCGCCCAGGGTAAAGAGCTCGAGCAGCTCGCGCGCGAAGTTCTCATTGGGCTGGCGGGCGACGGATAGATTGCCGTCGAGATAGATCAGCATCGCCGGATCGCGCGCCACCGCCTTCAGCAGTCGCGCGAAGTTGCCGAACGCCTCGCCGCGGAACAACGCGTTCTGGCGATAGAGCGCCGGCGCCGGAACCTTGTCGAGCGACGAGGTGAAATGGTTGTGCCAGAACAGCGTCATGCGCTCGACCAGCGGCTGGTCGGTGACGAGCATCTCCTCGACCCACCAGGTGCACGGCGCGCGCCCCCGCTCCTCCGGACTCAAAAGAGCCCAATCCGGCGACGCCGTCAGCGCATCGCCGTGCCAGGTGGCGAGCAGACGGTCGACCGCCGCGTCGTAGTCCATCGCCGCGACGGCGTGGATCTCTGCCGGCATTGCGCCGAAGGTCGCGCGCGAAAGCAGATGGCGGGCCTCATCGAAGCCCATCGCCGTTGCGGCATGGCCCGGTCGCGCGGGCCACAGAGCCGTCGTACCCAGCGCCGCTGCCCCGCCCACGAAATATCGTCGACCGAGCGCGACCACGGGCCTGTTCCCGATGCGCTATTGAGGCGGGCGCGAGGGCGGCGGCCGGCGCGGTGGTCCCGGAGGACGACCGTAGCGTTCCGCCAGGATCTTGTGCAGCTCGTCGCGCTGCTCGGGCCGGAGCTTCTGCGCCATCTGGTCGATGACATGGAGGTTCTGCTTCTGCAGGTCCACACGCACCGCCATCATCTGGTCGACCAGTCCATCGATCTTCGCCATGTCGAACGGCGACTTCTTCAGCTCGGCAGTCATCTCCTCGCGGATCTTGACGATCTCGTGGAAGCGGTCGCGGCGCGAATTGGTGTATTGGTCGAACAGCGGCTGCAGATCTTTCTTCTGGCTGTCGTCGATATTGAGGTCGTGCGCCAGAGCCTCGAGCGGGTTGCCCCATCTCGGTTGGCCCGGCGGCGGTCCACCCGCCATGTGCCGCGGCGGTTCGAACCAGGCGTGAAAAACGAAGCCCGCGAGGACGAACGCATTCAACAACAGCGACAGGCCAAGCAGGACCTGGGTAATCCGCAGCGACATTTTCGTCAGGTCGCGTCGGAGAACAGGTCGGTCAGCTCGCCGGTGGTATCACGGCCGAGCGGACGGACGTCCGTGCTGCTCGACGATTGGGACGAGGCGTAGACCGCCTGCTGGTACTGCTGGCTGATGCCGCCGCCCATCATGAAGCCGACCGCGGCCACGATCACGGCGGTCGCCGCCAGCGCGCCGCGCTGGAAGCCCAGGCCCTGACCGAAGCCGGGCAGCAGCGATGCCAGCCAGCCCTTGCGCGCCTGGCGCTCGGCCGGGAAACCGACCAGCGCCTGCGCCCGCACGGCCATCCGCGCGGGCGGCGCCGGTAGGGGTTTGCCCAGGATGTCGGCCAGTTCGAGAGCGGCCTGTCGCAGGGCCGGCTCGGCCGTCACAGCCGCGTCGATACGGGCAGCCTCGGTCTCAGACAGGGTCCCTTCCAGCCAGGCCGCGAAATCCATGTCCGACACGGCCACCGGCACGACCGGTCGCTCGATGGCGAGGCTTCGCCACAGCGCCTTGTCGTCCAGAGGAATGCGTTCCGTGCTCATTAGTCTCTCCTGCCATACCTTACGCCACCATGACGGGATTCATCCCCTTCTTAAGGTGGCTCCCCCTTAAAATGTTCGCGAAGTCGCAAAAGTGCCTTGTGGTGCGTACTGCGTACGGTTTGGGCATCGATCTTCAGTAGCTGTGCAACCTCCGCCACGTCCCTTTCCTCATCATATAGGCACTTGAGGATGAGAGTTTGACGCTCCGTCAGCAGCCCGTCGGGGATTTTGAGCTTCTCGACGTGCCGATCCTCGATCGCGAGGGCAGCCTCTGGGACCTCGTCGATCGGCGCCGTGGCCTGCCGGCGGCGGCGGGCGAAATCCACGGCTGCCGAGCGCGCCACAACGGCCAGCCAGGTCGACAGGCCGGCCCGGGCCGGATCGTAGGCCTTGAGCAGCCGGAAGTCGTTCGCACACAGGCGGACGAACACATCCTGCGCGGCGTCCATGACGTCGTCCTCGCTCAGGCGATAGGTCGAGAGCGCCCGGCGCACGACGGCGTTGATGAGCGGCGAGGCTGCACCCACGAACGCATCCCATGTGCGCTTGTGCCCTGCCGCGAGTGACCGCAGGTCGATCTGGCTGAGCTCCGTCACGCCTGCGTCCCGTCGTCTTTCATTATCCGTCCGCAGAGCAGTCTAACAGGGTTTGTGGCTAAAAGAGGCCCCGCTACAGTCGGCCCGTCTCAACCAAGGAAGCGTAATGAGTGAATCGCTGACACGGCAATTCAAAGTCACCAAGCAGGCAGTGCGTGGAAAAGGTGTGGTCGTTGCCCAGAATGCCCGCGCAGCCGAGGTCGGCGCCGAGATCCTGCGCAAGGGCGGCAATGCCATCGACGCGGCGGTCGCCACCGGCATGGCGATCGGCACCCTCGAGCCGTGGATGAGCGGCATCGGCGGGGTCGGCTTCATGACCCTGTGGAGCGCCAAGGAAAAGCGCGCCTTTACGGTGTCCTACGGGCCGGTCTCAGCAAAGAAGCTCGACGTCTCCAACTACAAGATCGTCGGCCCGGGCCCGGCCAACCCCTTCGCCTGGCCAGATATCCACAACCAGAACAACGAAGTCGGTTACCACTCGATCGCCGTGCCCGGCATGGTCGCGGGCCACGGCAAGGTGCTGGAGCGCTTCGGCACGATGAAATGGAAGGACGTGTTGGCGCCGGGCATTGCCCTCGCCGAGCGCGGCATGCAGCTCGACTGGTTCATGCAGGTGATGATCGCCAATGGCGCGGAGCACCTGTCGAAATTCCCGGCCTCGAAGGCCGCCTACCTCTGCGACGAAGGCCGCGTCCCGACCAACGACTGGCAGGGCACGCCGCGCTACCTCAAGCTCGGCGATCTCGACCAGACCATGCGCCGCCTCGCTGACGGCGGCCCGCGCGAATTCTACGAAGGCAGTCTCGCGCGTGACATCGTCTCCGACCTGCAGGCCGGGGGCTCGGCGATCTCGCTCGACGACCTGGCCTCCTACCAGGCCGCGATCGTCGATCCGCTGTCCTTCGAGCACCATGGCGTGACGTTCAACGTGGCGGGCGGCCTGACCGCCGGCCCGACGCTGCGCCGCACGCTCGAGCTCGCCGGCGATCGAACCAAGGGCAAGGGCGATCCCGACGCGGAGTTCTTCGTCGCCATCGCCGACGGCATGCACATCGCCTATGTCGAGCGGCTGAAGACGCTGGGCGACAAGCCCAACAACACCAGCACCACGCATTTCTGCGTCGCCGATTCGGAAGGCAACATGGTGGCGCTGACCCAGACGCTGATGAGCCTGTTCGGCTCTGGCGTGATGCTGCCCAAGACCGGCATCACCATGAACAACGGCATGCTGTGGTTCGACCCGGAAGCCGGCCGGCCGAACTCGATCGCGCCGGGCAAGCGGCCCCTGTGCAACATCTGCCCGATCGTCGTGGTCAAGGACGGCCAGCCTTGGTTCTGCATCGGCGCCTCGGGCGGCCGGCGCATCGTGCCGGCGGTGACGCAGCTCAGCCTGATGATGATCGACCGCGGTCTCGATGTGGAGACGGCGTTCCATCAGCCGCGCGTCGATGTCTCGGGCGTCGGCCCGATCCGCGTCAACCGCACGCTGAACGATGCAGTGAAGAAGGCGATCGCCGCCAAGCAGCCGATCGTCGAGGTCGATGCGCAGATTTCGCCGCTCGGCTTCGCCAATCCGTCCTGCATCGTGCGCGACCCGAAGACGGGCGAGCTCACCGGCATGAACGAGGTGATGTCGCCATGGGCCGGCGGCGCGGCGCAGTAGCGCTAGCGCTCTGCGTCTGTGCCGCCTCGGCGCAGGCGCAGGAGGTGCGCCTGCCGGTGCTGGTACCGCTCACGGGCTTCGTCGCCCTCGAAGGCACCAGCCAGAAGAACGGCGCGCTGCTGGCGGCAAGCCAGAGCCATGACGTCCTCTTCAAGCCGGACGTGCTCGACACCGCGTCGACACCCGAGGCCGCGGTCAACGCCTGGGCGCGTGCGGTCGGCGATCCGCCGCCGCTCGCCGTGATCGGCCCGATCCTGGGCACGCAGATGCTGGCGCTGCTGCCGCTCGCCAAGGAGCGCGACGTACCGCTCCTCACCATCTCCGGCACCGCGCGACTCAGCGCCATGGGCGTGCCGCAGTTCTTCCGTTTCTTCCCCAGTGACGCGACGGTAAAGGTCGCGCACGCGCGCTACGTGATCGAGAAGCTCGGCGCCAAGCGGCCGGCGGTGATCTATCAGAGCACCGCCTACGGCCAGTCGGGCCGCGAGCAGCTGGCCAAGACCTTCGCCGAACTGAAGACGCCGCCGGTGCTCGAAGAGAGCGTCGCCACGACCGTCAACGACCTCACGCCTGCTCTACTTCGCGCCAAGGCTGCTAACGCCGATGTGATCGTGCTGCATCTGCACGCGCCCTCGACCGTGCTGGCCATACGCCAGGCGAGACAACTCCTCCCCAACCTGCCGATCGTCGCCGGCTCGGCGATCCACCAGCCGGCCACCGCGGCGCTGCTGGATCCTGCGGAGCTCAAAGGAGTCTACGCCGAGACGGCCGCTTCGCCAGTCGCCGCGGCGACGCCGGCGATGCGCGCCTTCCTCGACGCCTACCGAACTGCCTACAAGAGCGACCCCGACGCTTACGCTGCGGCGCAGTACGACGGCGTGCGCATGCTGGCCAACGTGATCGCGGCTTTGCGGCATGAAGGCTCGCCGGTGACGCCAGCAAAGGTGCGCGAGAAGCTTGCAGTGACTCGATACGAGGGCGTCGTCACGACCTATCGGTCTGATGGCAAAGGCGATATGGCACACGATGCCGAGATCGTCTGCTTCGACGGTACCGACCGCGTGCCGCGACCGGTTGAGCGCTATTCTTTCCCGCCATCCTGAGTTCAGTCACAGCCGGCCACAAAGTACGGAGTCGAACATTATTTCGGTCGACATGGAACTGCACTAGAGCTGTCTCGTTTCCCTCGCCAGTTGTAGTTCTCAGGGGTTTCCAGTCATGGCTTGGCGCCTTTGTCGCGCGAGTTTGGCCTTACTGGTTCTCGGGGTGGCGAGCGCAACAGAAGCGCGACAGTTCCGCTCCGACGACGTCCAGGCCGCCGGTTCGCCCACGGTGCGGGCCGTCGCATACATGGGCGAGGTCCTGAAACAACGCACCAACGGACGTATGGGCATCGACATCGGGCCCAACGATACGGATTCGGAAAACTTCACCGTCGGCCAGGTGCAGACCGGCCTGCTCGACATGGCGCGGGTGAATCTCTCGGTCTTCAACTCGGCACTGCCGGCGACGATCGTGGCGACCCTGCCCTTCGTCTTCCGCTCGCCGGCACACATGCGTCGCGTGCTCGACGGGCCGATCGGCCAGCAGATTCTCCTCAGCATGGAGAAGCGCGGCCTGATCGGCCTCTGCTTCTACGACTCCGGCGCGCGCTCCTTCTACAGCAAGAAACCGATTCGCAAGGTCGCGGACATGAAAGGCCTCGCGGTGCGGGTCCAGCCCTCCGACGTCACCGCCGAGATGGTTCGGGCAATGGGCGGCCGGCCAGTGGCGATCCCGTTCGACCAGGTTCGTGCCGCCTTGAAAGCCGGCGTGCTCGACGTCGCCGAGAACACCTGGCCGGGCTACGTCGCGGCCGGCCACGATCGCGTCGCGCCCTACTTCAATCTGACCGAGCATTCGATGATGCCGAGCGTGCTGGTCTTCTCGCGCAAGACCTGGCTCGAGCTGTCCGGCGACGAACAGAAGGCGATCCGCTCCGCTGCCAAGGACTCGGTCGGGTTCCTGCGCCAGCACATCGACACGTACGAAGTCGAGGCGCGCGTCAAGGCGGAAGCCAACGGCGCTCAGGCGATCGACGACGTCGACCGCAAGTCGTTCGCCGCAGCGCTGGTGCCGCTCTATCCGCAGCTGGCGCCCGAGCCCGGCCTGCAGGCGATGGTGCACGAAGCGCAGTCCGACGGCGACATCGCCAGCGAGCCGTGACGAGCCGCATCGCTTGAGCGCGCCCCCGCGCGGGGCCACAGTGCAGCATGATTTCCCGCCGCGCCCTGCTGGCGGCCTCCCTTGCCGCGCTACCGTCTGGCGCGCGCGCCGAGGAAAGCGGCCGTCTGGCCAGCCTGATGCAGAGTCATCAGGTTCCGGCGGCGAGTCTGGCGATCGAGCGCAACGGGGCGATCGCCGACAGGATCGCAATAGGCGCTGATCCGGAGACGCTGTTCCAGGCGGCGTCGATCAGCAAGGTCGTGACGGGCCTGTCGGTCCTCCGCCTCGTCCAGCAAGGCAAGCTCGCACTCGATCAGCCGGTCACGACCGTGCCCAATCCCTTCGCCTCGCCGGTGACGCCGCGCCTACTGCTCAGCCATCGCGGCGGCACCAACGTGCCGGGCTTCCCGGGTTATCTACCCGGCGCACCATTGCCGAGCGTCGACCAGATTCTGCGGGGCGTGGCGCCGGCGAATACGCCGGCGGTGCGCGTCACGCAGATGCCGGGAGAAGCCTTTCGCTATTCGGGCGGTGGCACGATGATACTGCAGCGACTGGCGATGGACGCGGCCGCCGCGCCGTTCGAGAAGATCGCCGCCACGCTCGTGCTCGAGCCGGCCGGCCTGGCCCGGAGCAGTTTCATCCAGCCGATGCCGGCGAGCACACCCAACGTCGCCGTCGCGCATGGCGCGAACGGCGAGCCCTTCGCCGGCCATGGCCACGTCTATCCCGAACTCGGCGCCGCCGGCCTCTGGAGCACCGCCGGCGAGCTTGCGAAACTGGCGCTCGCCATCACCGCGGACCCGGTGACCCTGCGCCACATGGCAACGCCGGTCGGTGGCGGACCGACGAGCCTCGGTATCTTCGTTCACAGGCGCGCGAACCGGCCGCCGATCCTGTATCACTATGGCGTCAATGCGGGATTCCGCTCGGTGCTGGCATTTGCCGCCGATGCGAGCTTCGGAGTGGCGCTGATGACCAACAGCGAAGGCGGACGCGCGCTGATCCCTGCCTTCTGCGGGCCACTTTTCCGTTCCAACGGGCAGGGCGATTTCCCGCTCCTCGACTGACCGTGACGACGACACCTCCTCCCTCGCCCGTACCACCGACCGATACGATCAAGCGGCTGCTGCCGTGGCTGGTCGCGGTCGCCTTCTTCATGCAGTCGCTCGACACGACGATCCTCAACACCGCGGTGCCGACGATCGCCCAGGCGATGGACGTGACGCCGCTCGACATGAAGTCCGTGCTGGCGAGCTACACGTTGAGTCTCGCGGTGTTCATTCCGATCAGCGGCTGGATGGCCGACCGCTTCGGCACGCGGCGAGTCTTCGCTTCGGCGATCGGCCTGTTCACCCTGGGCTCGGTGCTGTGCGGCATTGCGGTCGACATCGACATGCTGGTCGCCTGCCGCGTCGTCCAGGGCATGGGCGGCGCGATGATGGTGCCGGTCGGCCGCATGACCATGGTGCGGACCTTCCCGAAATCCGAGCTGGTGCGCGCTATGAGCTTCGTGTCGGTGCCGAGCCTGATTGGCCCGATGCTGGGCCCGCTGCTGGGCGGCCTGATCGTGCACTACCTGCACTGGAGCGTAGTATTCTTCGTCAACATTCCGGTCGGCGTGCTGGGACTGTTCCTCGTCTGGCGCTTCCTGCCCGACTACCGCGAAGACAAGACCAACGCGCTCGACATCGTCGGACTGGTGCTGTTCGGCTCAGGCATCGCGCTCTTGTCCTACGTGCTCGAAGTGTTCGGCGAGCATCGGCTGAGCGATTTCGAGATCCTCGGGCTACTCGCGATCTCGATGCTGCTGCTGACCGGCTACGGCATCAACGCCATGCACGCGAAGGCTCCCCTGCTGCGACTTGGCCTGTTCCGCCTGCGCACGTTCCGTGCGGCGGTCGGCGGCAGCTTCTTCAGCCGGCTCGGCCTCGGCGGCATCCCGTTCCTGTTCCCGCTGCTCTACCAGATCGGGCTCGGCTTCTCGGCGGTCCAGTCCGGCCTGCTGGTGATGCCGCAGGCGATGGCGGCGATCGGGCTGAAGCTAATCGTGCCGAGGATCCTGGCGCGGCTCGGCTATCGCACCGTGCTGCTCGGCAACACACTGATCCTCGGCGTGCTGATCATGGGCTTCGCCACCATCGACGTCGGCACGCCGGCCTGGCGCATCGCGCTGCAGGCCTTCATCCTCGGCTTCTTCACCTCGACGCAATACACCGCCATGAACACGCTGGTGTATGCCGACGTCACCGCGCAGGAGACCAGCGCCGCCAGCACGATCGCCAGCACCGGCCAGCAGATGTCGATCAGCTTCGGCGTCGCCGGCGCCTCGCTGATCGCCGCCTACTTCGTGCCCGAGAGCCTGCGCGGCAATCCGACCGGGCTGATCCACGGCGTGCACCAGGCCTTCATCGTGCTGGGCATCATGACCATGGTATCGTCGGTCGTGTTCCTGCAGCTCAAGCGCGACGACGGCGGCGCGATCAGCCGGCACAAGACGGGCTGAGTCAGCAGCACATCTGGCGTTCCAGGCCCGGCCCCGCGACCGCCATCTCGCTGCCGTTGGCCAGATACGCCTTGCGGGCGCGAGACAGCACTTCCAGCCGTGCCGGAGCGGCATGCGGCTCGACCATGCGGATCACTTTGACCGGTCCCAGGCCGCGTTGCGTGCCCGACATTCCCGTCACTGTTGCCCCGGCGAAGGTCACGCGGTCGAACACCGGCAGCGGGAACAGGTCCATCGGCGGAGCGAATTGTCGAGGCCGCTCGGCGATCCATTCCGCCGTCGTACCCGTGACTGGCGGGTTGAGCACGATCGGTGCGGTGTTCGGCGGGGTGATGATGATCGGCGCCATCGAGCGAATGTAGGGATGGCTTCCCTGGGTGATGTTGGTGACCGCCACATTGACGGAGGTGGGAGAAACGACGTCGATGCTGCAGGCGACGTTGTCGCCAACGGCGATCGGGAATCCGTTGAACGGCTGTATGAGCGTGACGCCGCCCAGCGCCCACCATTGCGACCAGGCCTCGAACTCAATCTTCGCGACACCGTGCACCACCTCGACACGCTGGGTCGTGCCGATCTGGGGCATCGACGGCAACGATCGCTTCGTGCCGTCGAGCCCGATCCAGGTCGAGCAACGGAAGTCGCCGTTGCTCGTGCCCACGGGCGCCGAGACAGCGGGCACCTGCCACATGCCGAACACCGACGTGAATGGATTGTCGTCGGTCGCATGCGTCACCAGGCCGGACCAGTTCCGGCTCGTCTCCTCGCGGCCGGAGGAGAACGGGATGCTGAAGCTGAGCTGGTAGCTCGGCGGCGTTCCGAACTTCACGTAGAAGTCCTCGCGGGTCGGCAGCGGGCCCGCCACAACGGCGCGCCAGATCTCATAGGCCTCCACGCTCTCAGGCGGCGGACGACGTGGATAGGCGTACTCGACCAGATCTTCGTTCGATGCTTTCAGCGGATCGAAGCTGCGCGGCGGCGCTTTGACGGGGACGAGATTCGCCAGCTCGTCATCCAGCTTGCCGGGCGGTATGGATTTGCTTTCCATCACTGCCATTCCTTCTGCGCGGCTGTCACGATCGTCTGGAAGCTCGGCAGGCCCTGCAGGAGCGGCAAGCAGAAGGCTGCGAGTTCCACGCCCGCGCCCGAGTCGCTCGGGTAGTGGAGCCCGGCGATCTCGCGGTTTCGGGCGATGCGATCGGCAAGCACGTCGAGCGCGGCCGACAGCGCGACCGTCGTCGGATTGGGCGTGCCGCCCGCGGGCGGCGGCAGGGCGAGCTTGACGCACGCGGCGACGAGATGGCCCTGGGTGGAATGGCCGCTGGGATACGACGCATGCCCAGGCACGGAGATCGGCGGCATGAGCGCCGGCAGGAGCTGCGAGGGCCGTACCCGCTTGTACTTGTCCTTGTAGTACATCACCGCGAACATGCCGACGAGGTTGCCGATATGCAGCAGCCGGCGCGTCATCGGGAAGGCGCTGGCGTTGATGCCGAGCACGTCGATGAAATACGACAGGAACTCGTCGGCTTGGCCAAGGATCTCGCCCAGCGCATCGGGCCGCTCGTCGATCGCCGCCTTCTCGAGAGTGCCGAGCTCGGCTGCGGCGTCGACCGGCGTCCCCGGCTGCTTCGCGCCGGCACTCGTGAATGGGCAAGCCTGCCAATTGGTGGTCGCGAAATCCTGCAGCACCAGCCATGCTTTCCAGCTCTGGTCCCACAGCACCTCGGGATACGTGCCGACCGCGGTGATCGCGGTCGGCGGTGGCGGGTTCTGTCCGTTCAGGACGGCAAAGGTGAACGGCAGGTCGACTCGGTCCGCGAAGAACCAGCCGCCTCCGCCTGCGTTGCCTGTATTGCCCGTGTTACCGGTGTTGCCCGTATTGCCTGTGTTCCCAGTCATTGGTGAGCCCCTGTTTTTTTGAACGTTAGTCCGGAATGCCCGCGGCCCGGAGCTGATCGACGAAGCCGTCGCGCAAGGCGCCACGCAGCGGGGTACGCTTCGTAAAATCGGTGAGATTCATGGCGGGGTCGAACTGCATGAGCCGCTGCGCCACCTGCCTCGCCTCGTCCATCAGCCCGGCCGCGACGAGACTGGCGATGAAGCAGCGCGCGTTCGACAGCAGCCGCTCGTTGTGCCGCCAGGCACGACGGCCCCACTGCACCGCTGCCTCATAGTCGCCGTTGACGTAGTGCGCCTGCGCGAGGATGTGCTCGTGGTAGACCACGTGCGGTCCCGCCGGGCTGAGCTGCAGGCCGCGCTCGGCGCGCGCCACCGCGATCGGTCCGTGGCCCAGGAAGCCGCGTGTGACGCTGCTGAGGGTCCATGCCATGGCACAGCTCGGCCCGACCTCGATCGCCCGCTCCTGCTGCTCGACTGCCGTCTCGTAGTCTTTCTTGAGGTACGAGTGGACGTGGCCGCAAATGGCAAGCGCGAGTGCGTCGTTCTCGTCGAGTCGGATCGCCGTCTCGGCCATGCGCGCGGCTTCTTCGGCCTCGAGCGCCGGATCGTTCGACCAGCCTTGGCCGACCCGCAACAGGTGCCAGTAGGCCGCGTAGGAATAGGCCGGGCCGTAGTGCGTGTCGTGCGCGATCGCGCGCTTCAGCAGGCCGTGCGCCAGCGAGAAAGAATCGTAATCCATCGCGAACAACGGCCCGAGCGCCTGCAGTACGAGGTCGTAGGCCGTCATGTTCTGCGGGTTCTTCCGCATCGCGCGCAGCCGCTCGCGCTCGCGCACCCGCGGCGCCAGGATCATCACCACACGGCTGGCAATCTGGCGCTGCAGGGCAAACAGATCCGTGAGCTCGCCGTCGTAGCGGTCGGAAAAGACGATCTCGCCGCTCTCGGCATTGCACAATTCGAGGCGGATGCGGATCGCGTTCGAGGTGCGCTGCACGCGGCCGTGCAGGACATAGCGCACGCCGAGGTCGCGGCCGATCTGGCGCACGTCGAACGCGCGGGCGCGATAGCCGAGCGTCGAGCCGCGGGCGATGACGAACAGCTCCTTCAGGCCGGACAGCGCATGCACGATATCGTCGACGATGCCCTCGGCGAAATACTCCTCGCCGTCCTGGGGATTCTCGTCGCGGAACGGCAGCACGACGATCGAGGGCGGCCCCTCAGATCCCGGCAGTACCTCGCCGAGCGGCGGAGTGCCGGCGACGACGCTGCGCAGGCTGAAGGCGCGCACCGGATGGGCGATGTTGCGCAACGGCAGATGGCCGAGATCGGCGAGCTCGACCGCTGTGTCGCGCTGGATTTCCTTCGCGACGGCGTCGGAGATGACGACGCCGCCCGGCTCGGCGTAGTTCTGCAGACGCGCGGCGATGTTGACGCCGTCGCCGAACACGTCGTCATCCTCGAAGATGATCTCGGCGGCGTGCACGCCCATGCGGAAGTTGATGCGCTGGCCGGGCGATTCGCTACGGCTCGCCTCGCCGACGAGGCTCTGCAGATTGACGCTGAAGTTCGCCGCATCCTGGGGCGTGTCGAACACCGCGAGGAAGCCGTCGCCCATCTGCTTGACGACGCGACCGCGGTTGGCGCCGACCTGCGGCTCGATCAGCTGCGCCTTGAGCTGCATCAGGCGACGATGCGTATCGTCCTCGTCGGTCTGCATGAGGCGGCTGTAGCCTGCCACATCCGCGAACACGATCGCAGCCATCTTGCGGACGCGCAGATGCGGTCCGCCAGGCCCGCTCGTCGCAACGGGCTTGATCAGCGACATGCCGTTTGCGTCTCCTGAACGGATGCTGGGCGCTGCGGACTGGCTCCGCAAGAGGTTGGGCTTGACGAGCAGTGTCATCGGCCGCCCCACATTGAAGCTGTTATGTTTCGCGAGCTTCCCGGCCTCGCGATACAAATGTCTCTAACCCGCCGTGCCTGCAGTTTCTGTGGCAATGCTCACACTGAAAAATGCTCGGCAAATACGGCAACAAACGGGCTGGACGGCGGCGCGCGACGCCACCACAGTCGAGCCGTCGCGTGGCGTGATTTGTTTCACCAAACGTCGTGAACACGGAACGCGCCATGGCCATCCTTCGCCGTCGATCGCTATTGTCGGGCGCCGCGCTCGCCGCACTGCCACGTTCGGGCCGGACGCAGGGCTGGCCTGATCGGCCGGTGCGCGTAGTCGAGGGCTATGGGCCGGGCGGCGCGCCCGACATCATCGCCCGACTGATCGGCAAGTGGCTCGGGGAGCGGCTCGGCCAGCCGTTCGTCATCGACAACAAGCCGGGCGCGAGTGGCCGCATCGCTACCGACGTCGTGGCGAAGTCGGCGTCCGACGGCCACACGCTGCTGCTGGTGCTGAACAACAACACGGTTGACGCGGCGATCAAGGACAAGCTGCCCTACGACTTCATTCGTGACATCGCGCCGGTCGCCGGCATCTATCGCCAGCCGCTGGTGATGGAGGTTCATCCCTCAGTGCCGGCCAAAAACGTCACCGAGTTCATCGCGCTCGCGAGAGAGAAGCCGGGCAAGATCAACATGGCGTCGGCCGGCGTCGGGACCGGCACGCACATTGCGGGCGAGCTGTTCCAGCTTGCGGCCGGCGTGTCGCTGTTCCATGTGCCCTATCGCGGCGTCCAGGCGCTGCGCGATCTCGTCGGCGGCCAGGCCGATGTGTATTTCGGCGTGGTCGCCTCGTCCCTGCCGCAGATCAAGGCGGGCAAGGTGCGGGCGCTCGCCGTCACCACCGCGAGCCGGTCCGCGGTGCTGCCGGACGTGCCGGCGATGGCGGAGACCTTGCCGGGCTACGAGTTCAGCGCGTGGTACGCACTCGGCGCACCGAAGGGCATGCCGCCGATCGTCGTCGAGCGGTTGAACAAGGAGGTCAATGCGGCCCTCGCCGATCCGCAGTTCGCCAACCAGCTCGCCGACCTCGGCGGCATCCCGATGGCGGGCTCGCCGGCCGATCTCGGCCGCCTGTTCGCAAGCGACACCGACAAGATCGCCAAGGTGATCAAGGCCGCCAACATCGTCATCGAATGATCGGCCGAAGGGTCACAGCAGGCTGGCGCCGACGTTGATGGTGAGGGCCAGGATCGCGGTGTTGAAGGCGAAGGCGATGACGCCATGCGCCAGGCTCACCATGCGCATCTCGCTCGACGTCGTGTCGACGTCGGCGGTCTGGCAGGCACAGCCGATCACGAACGAGTAGTAGAGGAAGTCACGGTAGTCGGGTGCGTGCTCTCCCGGAAAGTCGAGGCCGCCCGGCGGACCGTGGCGATGCGGGCGGTAGTAGATGTTGGCGTAGTGCAGCGCGAAGAGCATGTGGGTGAAGCTCCAGCTCAGCACCACCGTGACACCGGTGACGACCAGCCCGATCACCAGCGGGGCATGGCCCGACTTGATGGCGGCCAGCTCGACGAAGATCGCCGCGAAGCTCGCGCCGGCGCTCACGATCACCACGGCCATGATCACCCAGTCGCTCTGGTCGTAGAGCGAGGCACGGACCCGGCAGGTCTCCTTGTTGGAGTGGAAAATCATCAGCAGGGCGAATGCGATATAGCTGGCCGCGGTCAGATCCCAGGCCAGCAGCAGCCGGGTCGCCGGCCGGATCGACGAGGGCAGGACCGCCAGCAGCACCAGCCCTGACAGGCCGGTCAGTAGGAGCCGGCGACGGGCGAACAGAATCCGGCGGAACCGGCTCTCGAAGGAGGGTATCTGGGTCAAATAGAAAGTCCTTTTAAGGAACTAACTTCGTTAGGTAACGCTATCGACATTGAATCCCCACCCGCGCCCTTGCCGGTCCTGTGGATGAACGCTAAACACACGACCGTCATTTTGTCGCAAGCGGCGCGGGGGAAAAAGGCAGCATGGCGACGAAGAAGAAAGCCACGTCGGCGTCGCGGTCCACTGTCAGTCCGGCCGCCAAGCACCTGAACGGCAACGTAAATCACGGCCGGTCCTCGGGCACGGCGGAGTCGCGCGACACCGCACGCCTGCTGCTCGACATTGAAGCCATCCACTGCCGGCCGGACAATCCGTACATCTTCACCTCCGGCCGGGCGAGCCCGGTCTACATCGACTGCCGAAAGATCATTTCCTATCCCGAAGCGCGCGCCAAAATCATGCAGCATGCGCTGAAGGCGATCGACCGCGAGATCGGCTGGAGCAAGATCGACGTGGTGGCAGGCGGCGAGACGGCGGGCATCCCGTTCGCCGCGTTCCTCGCGGCCCTCGCCAAGAAGCCGATGGTCTATGTGCGCAAGCAGCCCAAGGGCTTCGGCCGCATGGCGCAGATCGAAGGTGACCTCAAGCCGAACAAGCGCGTGCTGCTGGTCGAGGATCTCGCGACCGACGGCGGCAGCAAGCTGGTGTTCATCGACGCGCTGAAGAAGGCCGAGGCCCGGGTCACCGACTGCTTCGTGATCTTCCACTACGGCATCTTCCCGCAGAGCATCGAGACGCTCGCGGTCGCCGGCGTCAAATTGCACGCACTCGCCACCTGGTGGGATGCGCTCGAGGCTGCGACCAAGGGCAAGTACTTCGACGAGAAGGGCCTCACCGAGACGCGCGCCTTCCTCGAGGCGCCCGAGCAATGGTCGGCCAACCACGGCGGCCGCCCGCCCGTCTCGCGTCCGACGCTCGGCCGCTGATCGCGCATCGCTGAAAACCCATTGCCGAAAACCATGACAGCCCGCGGGCTGTCGTGCGACGGTGGACGCCGATGTTGCGGCGCCTTTTGTTTCTCGTCTGCCTCGTCCTCGCGTCGCCGGCCTTTGCGATGGACGAGCTGGTGATCGGCATGGGCACCGCGCCCGGCACGCTCAATCCGCTGCTCAATTCCATGCTGGCCGGCGCCTTCGTCAACAGCATGACCGAGCGGCCGATCACCGCCTACGACCCCGACTGGAAGCTGGTCTGCCTGCTCTGTACCGAGCTGCCCACGGTCGAGAACGGCCATGCCCGCATCGTCGACCTGCCGCCCGACGACAAGGGCGTGGTCAAGAAAGGCATGGAGGTCGATGTCGAGTTGAAGCCGATGACCTGGGGCGACGGCACGCCGGTCACTGCGCGCGACTTCCAGTTCACGATCGATGTCGGCAAGCATCCGCAGAGCGGCGTGCCGTCGGTCGAGGACTACCGGCGCATCCTCAAGGTCGAGATCAAGGACGACCGCCATTTCACACTCACCAAGGATCGCGTCACCTTCGACTACAACGTCCTCGATTTCCTGCCGCTCCCGGCGCACATCGAGAAGCCGATCTTCGACGCCAGCCCGGCTGAGTACCGCACCCGCACGACCTACGACGCGGATCCGACCAATCCCGGCCTCGCCTACGGGCCCTACCGCATCGTCGAGGCGGTGCCGGGCACTCGCATCGCGCTCGAGCGCAACCCGCACTGGACCGGCGCGCCGCCGCAGTTCAGGCGCATCCTGATCAAGTTCTTCGAGAACTCCTCCTCGCTCGAGGCCAACCTGCTGTCGGGCAACGTCGACTACGTGCCGGGCGAGAGCGGCCTCTCCTTCAGCCAGTCGCTCGCCTTCGAGCAGCGCCACAGCGACAAGTATAAAGTCGTCTTCAAGCCCTCGCTCGCCTACGCCCACATCGACGTCAATCTCGACAATCCGCTGCTCGGCGACATCCGCGTGCGCCGCGCGATCCTGATGGCGATCGACCGCAAAACGATCTCCGACAAGCTGTTTGCCGGCAAGCAGCCGGTGGCGGACGGCAACGTCAATCCGGCCGATCCGATGTACAGCTCCGCCGCGCGACACTACGACTACGATCCTGCGCAGGCGAGGAAGCTGCTCGACGAGGCGGGCTTCAAGGAAGTCGCGAAGGGCGAGCGGCGTAATGCCAAGGGCCAGCGGCTGTCGCTCGTGCTGGACTATGCGAGCGGCAACCGCACGAGCGATCAGATCACCCAGGTGATCCAGAGCGAGCTGCGCCAGGTCGGCGTCGAGCTCAGGCTGAAGGCGGCGCCGGCGCGCATCTACTTCGCCGCGCTGAACAAGCGCCAGTTCGACAGCCTCGCCTTCTATTCCTGGATCACCAGCCCGGGCAGCGTGCCGCGCACGACGCTGCATTCGACCGAGATCCCGACGGCCGACAACGGCTGGAGCGGCCAGAACTATCCCGGCTACCGCAACCCCGACATGGACAAGGCGCTGGACGCCGCCGAGCGCGAGCTCGATCCCGACAAGCGGCGCGGCTTCTTTGCCGATATCCTGCGCCTCTATGCCGACGACCTGCCGGTCCTGCCGATGTACTTCCGGACCGATTCCTTCGTGATCCCCAAGCCGCTGACGGGCGTCGTGCCGACCGGGCACCAGGGCTGCACCAGCCTGTGGATCGAGAACTGGCGCTGGCGGGACTGACGGATCAATGGGCCGCTACCTCGCCTCGCGCGCCGTGCAGATCGTGATCGTGCTCGTGATCATGAGCTTCGTCGTCTACCTGCTGATCGGCCTGATGCCGGGCGATCCGATCGACGCGCTGATCTCGGGCAATCCGCGCATGACCAGCGAGGACGCCAAGCGCCTGCGCGCGCTCTACGGCGTCGACAAGCCGCTGGTCGAACGCTATCTCGCCTGGGCGCAGCAGGCGCTGCAGGGCAACTTCGGCTACTCGCGCTCGCTCAATCGCCCAGTGCTGGCGGTGCTGGGACCGCGCCTGCTCAACACGCTGGAGCTCGAGGGCCTCGCCTTCCTGATCGCTACGGCAATCGCCCTGCCGCTCGGCATGTGGGTGGCGGCGCGGCCGCGCAGCTGGGCCGACTACCTGGTCAACCTGTTCTGCTTCGCCGGCATCTCGATGCCGACCTTCTGGCTGGCGCTGCTGCTGATCTCGCTGTTCGCCGTGAAGCTCGGCTGGCTGCCGGCCGGTGGCATGGCCGATCCGCGCGCCGGCACCTCGTTCCTGGCGGCGCTCGGACAGAACATCCGCTTCGCCCTCCTGCCGGTGGCGACGCTCGCGCTCGTGCAGCTCGGCGTCTACACGCGCTTCATGCGCAGCGCGATGATCGAGACCCTGCGCCAGGACTATATCCGCACCGCGCGCGCCAAGGGCGCGTCCGAACGGATGGTGCTGATGGGCCACGCCTTCCGCAACGCGCTCGCCCCCGTGCTGACGATCCTTGCCCTCTCGTTCGGCGCACTGTTCTCGGGGGCGATGATCACCGAGACCATGTTCGCCTGGCCCGGCATGGGCGCCACGATCTACCAGGCGATCCAGACCAACGACTTCAACCTGGCGCTGGTCGGCCTGCTGCTCGCGACCTTCATGACCCTGGCCGGCAACCTGCTGGCCGACATCGCGTTGGTCGCGGTCGATCCGCGCGTGTCGATCGGGGATCGCGAATGAGCGTCAGCGCGCACCCGACCCGCCTCGTCTGGCGGCGCCTCATCCGGCATCGGCTAGCCGAGATCTCGCTGGTGTTCCTCGTCGTGCTGCTGGTGCTCTCGTTCACGGCACCGCTGATCGCCCAGCTGCGCGGCGTCGATCCATCGATGACCGATCTCTACCACCGCCTCGAAGGGCCATCGGCGCGCAACTGGCTGGGCACCGACGACCTCGGCCGCGATCTCTTCCAACGCCTGCTCGACGGCGGCCGCGTCTCGCTGCTGGTCGGCTTCATGGGCGCCATCCTGTCGGCGATCCTGGGGGCGATCATCGGCGTGGTCGCGGGCTATCGCGGTGGCCGGCTCGACAGCGTGCTGATGCGCTTCACCGACGGCGTGATCGCCCTGCCGCTCCTGCCGCTGCTGGTCATCCTGGCCGCCATCGATCCCGCCAAGATCGGCATCCCGGCGAGCATCGCGCAGTCGGAGACCTTCTCGCTCTACCGCATCGTCGTCATCGTCGCGCTGACCGGCTGGACGACGGTGGCGCGGCTGGTGCGGGCCGAGACGCTGTCCCTCAAGGCCCGCGACTTCACCCGCGCGGCGCAGGCGCTGGGCGCGCGGCCGGAACGCATCATGCTGCGCCACATCCTGCCCAATGCGGCGGGCTCGCTGGTCGTGTCGACTACGATGTCGATCGGCACGCTGATCCTGTTCGAATCGACGCTCTCCTTCCTCGGCCTCGGCATCCAGCCGCCGGCAGCGAGCTGGGGCAACATGCTGACTGGCGCGCAGGAGCTGCTGCAGGAAGCGCCAATGCTGGCGGTGTGGCCGGGCCTGCTGATCTTCCTCACCGTGATCGCCTTCAACTTCCTGGGCGATGGCCTGCAGGACGCGCTCGATCCAAGGAGCGAACGCAGAACGTGACGTACACCTTCCAGTTCAGGGATGTCTTCGCCGCCTGGGAGTTCCTGCTCGACGGGCTGATCCT
>DASXQC010000161.1:0-2262 GCA_036493235.1 Reyranella sp. | reverse complement strand
CAGGTCGCGAGCGCCTTCAGGGCGGGGAGGAATTCGTTCTGCACGAAGCCCGCAGCATCGGCGAGCCGCTGCGGATTGGCGTTGAAAGACGGATGGATGTCGAAGCCGGCGCGGCCGCCCGGACATGGCGTGCCGCCATTGGCCAGCGCCGGATTGGCATAGGACGTGTAGACCACATGCGAGAGGTCGCCGCCGAGCATCGGCTTCAGCGCGGCGCGCAGCTTGCCGAAACCCTGCGGCAGATCGCGCGCCAGCGCGCCGCGTGAATCGTCCACGGACGCCAATACGCCGGTGCGGCGAAACAGGGCGCGCTCGGTGGCGGTGTCGACGATGACGTCGGCGACGAGGCCGGAGAAGTAGATGTCGTTGGCGCCGATCGACAGCAGCACGAGATCCAGCTGGCGATCCGGCTGGCGCTTCTTCGCGGCCGTCATGGCGTCGCGCAGCTCGGCAAGCTGGCCGTTGACGCCGGCCTGGCAACTCGCGTTGGACCTGGTCGGCGGACATTCGCGGGCGCGCTGGCTGCCGAACAGGCCATCGGCGATGGTGGCGCCGGTGCAGGCCAGCGGCAGATAGGTCACCGCGATGTGTGGATACTCGACGGCGAGCGCCAGCGCGGTGCGGGTCTGGTAGCTGTAGAGCGAACGGTGGCAGGCGGCATTGAGCCAGAGCGCGCCGTGACGCTGCCAGTTCTGCAAGGTGTCCGGCGCCTCGCAGGCGCGGCCGCCTTTGTAGCCGTTGCGGCTCGGCCGATAATACTGCGCAGCCGCCGAT
Source organism: Reyranella sp. (assembly GCA_036493235.1). Classification (GTDB taxonomy): domain Bacteria; phylum Pseudomonadota; class Alphaproteobacteria; order Reyranellales; family Reyranellaceae; genus Reyranella. The sequence goes on along the minus strand of DASXQC010000161.1, from coordinate 1,488 downwards.
CCCAGATAATAGCGGAAGCAGAAGCCTTCATCGGCCAGCGCGACCGCCCGGTCCGGATTGCCCTCGCCGGAGGCGACGCTGTCGCCAAGGCCCGCGATCAGTACGTCGCGCACCTTGATCTCGGTCGAGATCTTTTGCGAGGCATCCTGGCCGCTCGATATTTCGACGGTGGCGACGCTCGTCTTGCCGTAGCGGAGGCGCAGATTGACCGGCTCGGCGCAGTCGAAGGTGGATTGCTGCGGCCCGTCGCCGTCGTCGAACGACCAGGCGCAAGTGGCGCCGACCGGCACCGCACCGGTCAGGCGCACGACGATCGGATGGTCGGCCGGCGTGAGATAGCTCTCTTTCACATTGTCGCGGGTGCAGGGCTCGCTGACGCGTCCGTTGAGATCGATGCAGAGCCGGTTGACCATGTTGCGCGCCCAGCCGCGGCCTTCGCCCAGCGGTTCCAGCCATTGCTCCGATCCCAGCACGCTGCGGTCGCGCATGGCGTCGACATGAAGTTGAAAGTCCCTCTCCTCTCGGAACAGGCGAAAGCGGTTCTTCACCTCCCAGCCGATCTGCAGCGGCGGATCGGCCGGCGCCTGGGCGGGTGGTGCGCCGGCGGGTGCCTGCGCAGCCGGAGCGTCGGTGGGCGTCTGCGCGGCCGCGCGCTGGCCGGGCATGCCGACGAGCGCTCCCGCGAGCAGCACTCCCGGAAGGATCGAACGGAAAACAAGACGGATCATGGCGCGCGTTTGACGTTACGGTTGGGGCGGAAATAAGAGTATCCGCCGAAAGCCAACATAACGTGACTGCCTATGCCTTCAAGCGCTTCACCGGCTGCGGCACCGCGGCCGGAGCCGGCGTGGCCGTCGTCCTTGGCGGCGCGTCGAGCGGCGCGCAATTGTCGTTGCCGTTGCCGTTCATGCCGCGACGCTTCTGCCAGGGCGCCACGACGTTGAGCCACAGCTCGCGCGTGCCCATGATCGAGATGGCGATCGTGAACGGGATCACGAAATAGAGCACGCGGAATACCAGCAGCGTCGCCAGCAACTGCTCCCGGCCGAACGGGGGCAGCGCGACCAGCATCGCGGCATCGAACACGCCGATAGAGCCGGGCGCGTGGCTGGCAAAGCCGAGCAGGGTCGCGAGGATGAAGACCACCGCCAGCGACAGGAAGTCGATCGCCGGGGTCGCCGGCATCAGGAGATACATCGCAGTGGCGCAGAACGAGAGATCGACCACGCCGATCAGCACCTGCACCAACGTCAGCCGCGCCGACGGCAGCACCACTTTCCAGCCATGCTGGCCGAGCTGGCGCCGGCCCTCGCCGGACATCAGCCAGACGAAATACATCACGATGCCGCCAAGGCAGCCGATCCCGATCAGCCGGTTCATGGCCTCCGGCAGCAGGTCCATCGCCGAGGCTGCCGACGGGTGATACGCCATGCCGATGCCGAGCACGACCAGATTGCCGAGCCAGAAGGTCAGGCCGGAGAGAAAGCA
>DASXQC010000160.1:0-6320 GCA_036493235.1 Reyranella sp. | reverse complement strand
GCCGGCCGAGATGCTTCGGCTCGGCGTGTTCGGCGGCAAGTACATGACCGATTGCCGGAAGGAATTCCCGGCGAGCTGGTTCACGAAGGCCAAGCTGTCGCCGCAGGGCCGCGATCCCGAGCTCAACTACTTCCACGTCGATGCCAGCCAGCCATTGTCGGAATGGCGGCGCAAGGGTTGGATCCATCGCGAGGATCCGCGCGGCTGGTTCCAGTGGTATTGCCGCTACTACCTGGGTCGGCGGCTCGGCGACGAGGACCAGCGGCAGATCAAGCGCTGGCGCGCCTTCCGCCGACACATCGCGCAGATCCGAAAGAACTGCGAGCCCGGCGATCCATTCTGCCGCCCACGCCAGCGCCAGGCGCTCCTGCAATGGGCCTACGACAGCCGGAAGATCTGAGCGCTCGGGCAATCGTCCCAAAAGAAGGGGCGTCACCGGAGGACCGGGACGCCCGCGCTGTCTTGATCGAAAGTCCGATCTTAGTCCCTGAGCGGCTTGCCGCCCTGGTTCTCGCAGCTCACCACGTCCTTGGTATCCGAGACACCCTGACCTTTGCAGGCATTCTGGCCCTTGCCCGGGCTGGCGTTGCCCTTGCAGGCGCTCTGGCCTTTGCAGGCGTTGGTGCCGGAGCACATCACCTGAGCACTTGCCGCAGACGCCACAAAGGTAGTCGCGGCGAAGATCGAAGCTGCTGTGGCGATCATGGTCTGCTTTGTCATGTCGGTTTCTCCCTCAAACTTCCGTATCGATGGTCGATCCGGTAGCGACGAAGGTAACGACGGCAACCGGATGCAGACAGGCCGTTCCGCTCACACCTCGTTGAAAGAGCATGACTTTTATCAATCGTTCGCCGCGCCGAACCTGAGCGGCCGAAAGAACTCGCGGATGTCCTCGACCAGCAGCGCGGGCTCCTCGAGCGCGGCGAAATGGCCGCCGCTGGGCATCACAGTGTGACGGCGCAGGTCGTAAGTGCGTTCGAGCCATTCCTTCGGCGGCGCCGGCGCGATGTCCTTCGGGAAGGCGGCGAAGCCGGTCGGCACCTCGACCTTGCCGCCGGGCGGCAGCGCGCGCGGCTTCTGCTGGGTGACGCCGCGATAGAGCCAGGTCGCGGTGCCGGCCGTGCCAGTCAGCCAGTAGACCATGATGTTGTCGAGCAGCGTGTCCATCGAGAAGCTGCTGAGCGGATCGCCGTCGCAGTCGCTCCAGTCGCGGAACTTCTCGACGATCCAGGCCGCGAGCCCGACCGGCGAATCGGTGAGGGCGACGCCCAGCGTCTGCGGCCGCGTCGCCTGGATGCGCTGGTAGGCGGTCTTGTCGTCGAGCTCGCCCATCCGGCCGAGCCAGTCCTTCTCGGCGGCGCTGAGGTTGGTCGTCTTTAGATCGATGCCGGGCCGCACACCCGCCATGTTGAGGTGGAGGCCCGCGACGCCCGACTTCCAGTCGTCCTTCTCGTCCTTCACCGGATGATCGAAGGCAAGCCACGACGAGACCACCGCGCCCCAGTCGCCGCCCTGCGCGCCGTAGGGCCGGCGGTAGTTCAGCGTCTCGTGCACCAGCCTGTGCCACAGGCCGGCGATGGCGCGCGGGCCGATCGGGCCCGTGGTGCCGTCCTCGCGGATCGGCGGACCGGAGAAGCCGTAGCCCGGCAGCGATGGCGCGATCACGTCGAAGGCGTCGAGCGGATCGCCGCCATGGCGCTCCGGATGCGCCAGCATGTCGATGACATCGAGGAACTCGACGATCGAGCCCGGCCAGCCGTGGGTGATGATCAGCGGCATCGGCCGCGGTGCGTCCTCGACCTCGGTGCCGGGCTCGCGGATGAAGTGCAGCCGCTGCGGGCCGATATCGACCAGGTAGTTCGGCCAGCGGTTGATCGCCTCCTGGCAACGCTGCCAGTCGTAGCCGTGGCGCCAGTAATCGACCAGGCCGTCGAGGAATTCCGGGTCCGTGCCGGCCGCCCAGGTGCCGTTGTCGGCGATCGCCGTGGTGGGCTTCCAGCGGCGCAGGCGTTCGTCGAGATCGATCAGCGCGCGCTCGGGAATGTCGACCGTGAAGGGCTCGGGGGTGTCGTAGGGCATCCGAGCGATCATGATCTTATGGACCGCGCGCTTCCAGCGCCCTCATGAACGGGCTGGAAGCCCGCGGTCCAATGACTACTCCAGCAGTTCGGCCTTCAGGCGCTCGCGGGCGGCAGCGTCGATGCCGAGGGCCTTCTCGGCAAAAGCTTCGATCGAGCCGTGGTCGTCGCGCACGGCGGCGAAGGCGGCTTCGAGGTAGGGGCGGCGGGCCTCGACGATGGCGGCGCGGGTGTCGATGTCGAGCTCGGGATAGCGGCCGACATGGCCGGTCCACAGCTCGTTGGTGCGAAGGTAGTCCTCCACCACGTCGTCCCAGTGGACACCGAGAAGGGTAAGCAGCAGCGCCGAGGCGAAGCCGGTGCGGTCCTTGCCGGCGGTGCAGTGGAACACCAGCGGACGGTGCGTGCCGTCGCTGAGCGTCGTGAACAGGGTGCGGAAGCCCGGCGCGCCGCGGCGCGGATAGTCGCGATAGTGGTCGGTCAGCAGATCCATCACCGAGAACGGCGTCAGCGTGCCGTTCTCGAGGCCGGCGCGGAGATGCTCGCCGAGTTGCGGCTCGATGTGCGCACCCACGACCTTGCAGGCGAGGCCTTCGATCAGGTGCGGCGTCTCGGCCGCCTCGTTGACGCCGCGCAGGTCGACGATGGTCTTGACGCCGAGCTTGCCGAGCGCCGCGCGATCGGTGTCGGTCAGGGCGCCGAGATGGGCCGAGCGGAACACCAGGCCGCGGCGCACGCTGCCGTCGGCGGCACGATAGCCGCCGAAGTCCCGGAAATTGGAGCCGCCCTCGAGCGGCACGACATAGGGATAATCTGAACCGTCCATGGCCCGGTTCTATCACGCTTTCGGGTCAGAATTTTTGCGTCAAACTGACGAGGAACGTGCGCCGCAGGCCGAATTGGGGCGCGCCGACGCCGACGCCCGTTCCGTCACGCAGTTCGTAGCTGTTGTCGAGCAGGTTCAGGATGTCGAACCGCACGGTGGCGCCGCGTGTGCCCTTGATCGGCACCTTCTGAGCCACCGACGCATTGATCACGGCGTAGGGCGGCACCGCCTGGTCGTTGGGCGTGACCACTGTCTTGCGCAGGCCGTTGCCATAGATGAAGTCGGCCGAGAAGCGGGTCGCATAGTCGGTCGTGCGGTTCATGGTGTAGGCGGCGCCCGCCGAGCCGGTCCAGCTCTGGCTGTGGTCGAGGTAGATCCAGTTGTTCTGGATGAAGGCGAGTTCGTCGGGCGCGAAGTTGAATTGCGCCGAATTGATCTGCGTGCCTTTCGCTTCCGACCAGGCGACGTTGCCGTACAGCGACCACGGGCCCTGGTCGAAGCTTCCGGTAAGCTCGACGCCCTTCACCTCGCCGTAGGCGTAGTTGAAGGAGGTGAGGATAATGGGCGCGCCGAACTGACCCTCGTCGAGCAGGTTGGTGGACTGCTTGTAGTAGGCGTCGAGGCCGAACTTCAGATTGTCGGTCGGCCGCACCTCGACACCGGCGTCGAAGTAGTTGGACCGCTCGGCGCGGACAGGGTCGTTGGTCGTGAGCTCGGGCGCCGCGGTGGTGCCCAGCGTCGCGGCGATCGCGCCGTTGTTGACCTGGGCGAGCGGCGGCGGCGTGAAGTAGCGCGCATAGCCCGCGTGCAGGGTCCACATGTCGTCGGGCTGCCACACCACGTTGATGCGCGGGCTGAGCTGGTTCTCCTGGGTGATGCCGGAGACCGCGTCGAAGCGCAGGCCATAGTTCACCGTCAGCGACTCGGTGAGCTTCCACTCGTCCTGCATATAGATGCCGTACTGCCAGCCGATGTTGTCGCCGCCCTGGGTGATGCCGAGCGGCTGGTCGCTGGTCGGCGTGCCGGTGTCGTCGGTCGGCAGGACCTGCGCCAGCGTGCTCTGCAGCGCATGCTCGCGCTGCACCAGGAAGCCGCCCCGCAGCGTGTGGCCGGGCAGGACCTTCCAGCTGCCGTCGCCCTGGACACCGACGACGAGGTCCTCGCGACGCGACCACGGCGCGATGCCGTTGAACATCAGGTCGCCGTACGGGTCGGGCTGGTAGGTGAGGTTGGAATAGCGCGTGAAGCCCGAAACCTGGAAGTCGGCGGCCGACAGGTGCTTCTGCAGCGACACGATGCCGTAGTAGGTGCTCTCCCACTGCCGCGCGTCGAGCAGCGAGCTGTCGAGATTGGTCGATCCGGCGACGGTGAAGCCGGGCGTCTGGTTGGGATTGTTGGGGATCTGGAAGCGTGCGTTCGAGCCGCCGGCGATGAAGCTCACGCGGGTCTGGTCGTCGATGATGCCGGTGACCTTGGCCAGACCATGCCACTGGTCGGTGTTGTCGTGGATCGGCGAGACCGACGAGGTCGGGTTCTCGATGCCGATGGCGTTGTGCAGGAACTGGCCGGTGACGAAGTAGTCGATCTTGCCATCGCGGCCGCCATAGGAGAACGAGGGCTGCCGCCAGTCATAGGAGCCCAGGGTCATCGTCGACTCCGCCCCAGGATCGGTGGTGCCCGACTTCAGCGTGATGTCGAGGACGCCCGCGGTCTGGAAGCCGTATTGCGCCGGCAGCGCGCCGGTAATCAGCGACATCCTGTGCGCGTATTGCGTCGTCAGCGCGTTGCTGAACAGCGACAGGCCCTCGGGCAGCTGCACGCCGTCGAGCCGGTACTGCAGGTTGCCGTGGTCGCCGCGGACATGGAGCTGGCCGAAGCTGTCCTGTGCCACGCCGGGCGCGCGCAGGATGACCTGGCTGATCGGCGCCTGGTCGCCCTGCGGGATGGTGCCGATCGCGTTCGGGGTGAAGTCGTAGCGCGAGGCGCCGAGGCTTGGCTGGATCGAGCCGCGCGCCTCGTCGAGCTGGGAGGCGGTCACGCTGACGCCGGGCAGGAAGACTTGCCCATTGGGCGTAGCGGCGTTCGGCGCGGCGGCGTCGGGCGCGGGAGGGGGCGCCGGGGTCGACGTGGGCGGCGGCGTCGTTTGGGCGAGGGCGGGCAACGGGGCGAGACCGGCAGACAGTGCCATGGCGTGCCGAACCCAACGCTGCATCGTTCATCTCCCCTGATCGCAGAGGAAATGTTATAGTGTAACATATTGTGCAGTCAACGCGTCCGTAGAGACGCGGCGTTCAGCCGCCCCGTCCCACCTGCGTGTGTGCAATGTGGATGAACTGCAGCAGCACGCCCGACGCGGCCAGTCCCGCGATCGCGCTCAGGACGGTGCGATTCCAGCGGCGACGCTTGCGCCGACCGAATACGACCTGGCGATGGTCTTCTCCGGATATGTCGGCGTTCCACGGTTCATGGAGCGCGCGCCGATGAAGACGCCGCGTCTCCTGACGCCACGCGACCATTGCCGCCAGTCCGGCGGCGACTACAGGAAGTGTCGGGTCGACGAGCCACATGCCTCCGCTCCTCTCTTCCTCTTCCCAACGACTCGGGAGGGCGCGGAGGACGGAGCGGCGCTCGTGACCGTGTTGTGGTTGCTGCGCTACGGCATCTGGTAGCCGGGCGTGGACTTGGAGATCTTCTTCTCCTCGTCGTCCATGTCCTCGGCGACGCCTTCGAACATCGGCGTCGTCAGATAACGCTCGCCGGTGTCGGGCAGCATGGCGAGGATCACCGAACCGACAGGTGCCTTCTCCGCGATCTGCATCGCCACAGCGAAGGTCGAGCCGGCGGAGATGCCGCAGAAGATGCCTTCCTTCTCCGCCAGCGCACGCGCCCACTTGATGCCCTCGGGGCCGGGGATCGCCACGCGCTCGTCGTAGAACTTCTTGTCGATCGCCTCCTGCAGCACCAGCGGGATGAAGTCGGGCGTCCAGCCCTGGATCGGGTGCGGCTCGAAGGCGGGATGGCCCACCGCCGGCGCGCCGTCTTCGCTGCGCTCCTGCGGCTTGCCGCTGCCGATCAGCTGCGCGTTGGCCGGCTCGCATACGACGATCTTCGTTTCCGGCCGTTCCTTGCGCAGCACGCGGCCGACGCCGGCCAAGGTGCCGCCGGTGCCGTAGCCGGTGACGAACACGTCGAGCCGCTGGCCCTTGAAGTCGTTGACGATCTCGCGGCCGGTCGTGGCCTCGTGGATCTCGGCGTTGGCCGGCGTCTCGAACTGGTGGGCGAGGAACCAGCCGTGCGCCTTCGCCAGCTCGACGGCCTTCTGGTACATGCCCATGCCCTTCTGCGCGCGCGGCGTCAGGATCACCTTGGCGCCCAGCATGCGCATCAGCTTGCGCCGCTCGATCGAGAAGCTGTCG
>DASXQC010000159.1:0-7142 GCA_036493235.1 Reyranella sp. | reverse complement strand
ACGTGGTGCGCTGTCCCGACGACAGGCGGACGTCGGGTGACACACGAGCCCGCAGCCGCTCGCTAGCGACGCTGGCCAACACGATCGTCTCCGCACCGGTGGGCTCGGTCGTCAGGACCTCGGCCTCGAACGTCGTGCCAGACCGGCCGGAGTCGGTGATGCATTCGGGCCGAAGGCCGAGGAACACGTCGCGATCGATGAAGGCGCGAGCGGCGTCGGATTGCGCCGGCAATGGCAGCTTTGCCGGGCCGATGGTTGCCGCGAGATCGTCGCCGTCGCGTACCAGCCTGGCCTTCAGCGTGTTCATCGGCGGCGTGCCGAGGAAGCGGGCGACGAACAGGTTGGCCGGCCTGTTGTAGACCTCGTCCGGTGCGGCGAACTGCTGGATCTCGCCCTTGTTCATGACGGCGATTCGGCTCGCCATGGTCATCGCCTCGATCTGGTCATGCGTTACATAGACGATGGTCGAGCGGATGCGGCCGTGCAGCTGCTTGATCTCGGTGCGCATGTCGACGCGGAGCTGGGCATCGAGGTTGCTGAGCGGCTCGTCGAACAGGAAGAGCTTGGGATCGCGCACCAGCGCCCGGCCCATCGCGACCCGCTGGCGCTGGCCGCCCGAAAGCTGCGAGGGCTTGCGCTCGAGCAGCTGATCGATCTGCAGCAGCGCCGCCACGCGCGCGACAGCCTCCTGCTGCTGCGGCTTCGGCACGCCGCGGCATTCCATGCCGAAGGTGATGTTGCGGCGGACCGTCATCGACGGGTAGAGCGCGTAGGACTGGAACACCATGGCGATGTCGCGGTCCCTGGCCGGCACGGCGTTCACCACACGCTCGGCGATTTCGATCGTGCCGGCGTTGGGTTGCTCCAGCCCGGCGATCAGGTTCAGCAGGGTGCTCTTGCCGCAGCCGGAGGGGCCAAGCAGCACGGCGAACTCGCCGTTCCGGACAGTGAGGTCGATGCCCTTCAGCACCTCGATGTTGCCGAACTGCTTGTGCAAGCCCTTCACGCGCAATGCCGCCATCGCCGCTCCTACTTGACCGCGCCGGCGGTGAGGCCGCGCAGGAAATATCGCCCGCCGAAGAAGTAGACCAGCAGCGTCGGGATGGCCGCGAGCAGGACCGCCGCGCTCTCGACGCCGTACTCGACCACGTCGGTCGCCGGCGTGGTGGCGATGGCGATCAGAGCGGCCGTCACCGGCTGCTGCGCGCCGGTGGTGAAGGTGACGCCGAACAGGAACTCGTTCCAGATCCCGGTGAACTGCCAGATGACAGTGACGATGAGGATCGGCGGCGAGAGCGGCAGAACGATGCACCAGAAGGTGCGGAAGTAGCCCGCGCCGTCGACCCGGGCGGCCTTCATCAGGTCCTGCGGGATGCCGATATAGTAGTTGCGGCAGAACAGCGTGGTGAAGCTGAAGCCCTGCACGGTGTGGATCAGCACCAGGGCGCCGATTGTGTTGGTGAGGTCGAGCTCGCGCAGCACCAGTGCCCACGGGATCAGCTTCATCTGCTCGGGCAGGAACACGCCCATCACCACGATCGCGAACACGACCGTGTCGCCGCGGAAGCGCCACAGCGAGATCGAGTAGCCCGCGATCGCGCCCAGTGCCGTCGACAGGATGGTGGCGGGCACCACCATCATGAAGGAGTTCTCCATGTAGGGCCGGATACCCTCGCAGCGCTGGGCGATGCAGAAGTGGCCCCAGGCCTCGGTCCAGTTCTGCCACGCCAGACCGGCCGGCCAGCCGATCAGCGAGCTGCGGCCGATCTCGACGGCGGTGCGGAACGAGTTCAGGACGACGACGATCAGCGGCAACAGCGTGAACAGCGCGAAGCCGAACAGGATCGCGTAGATCAGCCAGCGGCCGGGGCGGAGCGTGCTACCCATTCGCTCGCTCCCGCCGCGCCCGCCAGTGCGTGTAGAGGTAGTAGGGCAGCAGCACCACGACCAGCGACAGGAGCAGCAGGACGGCGGCGGCCGAGCCGCGCCCGAGCTGGCCGCGCTGGAACATGAAGTCATAGACGACGAGGGCGGGCAGGGTGGTCGAGATGCCTGGTCCACCGCCGGTCAGGGCGCGCACCAGGTCGAAGGTCTTGATGGCGTATTGCAGCAGGATCACCAGCACCGAAATGGCAATCGGCGCCACGCCCGGGGCGGCGATGCGCAGGTAGAAGCGGAACGGCCCGGCACCGTCGATTTGCGCCGCCTTGTGCAGGTCGGGATCGATCGAGCGCAGGCCGGCCAGGAACAGCGCCATGGCGAAGCCCACGCCGTGCCACACCGCGGCAATGACAATGGTATAGAGCGCGAAGTCGCGATTGATGATCCAGTCGAAGCGGAAGTCGGTCCAGCCGAGGCCGTTGATGAACTTCTGGATGCCCTGGCCGGGGTTGAACAGCCAGCTCCACACCGTGCCAGTGACGACGAACGAGACGGCCAGCGGATAGAGATAGATCGTGCGCAGGAGGTTCTCGGCGCGGATGCGCTGGTCGATCAGCACCGCCAGCACGAAGCCGATGATCATCGTCAACCCGACGTAGCCCACGCCGTAGATCAGCAGGTTGATGTAGGCGATCTCGGTGTTCTCGCTGCGCAGCACGGCGGTGTAGCTGCGCAGGCCGGCCCAGTCGTACTCGGGCAGCAGGTCGGACGGCGTGAAGGAAAGCCAGGTCGTCCAGGCCGTGAAGCCCACGACATGAGCGACGCTGATCAGGAGCGGCAGCCAGATGACGAGAAGCGGCAGGTAATCCGCGAGCCGTCGCCTCATCCGCGCGCGGTATCCACCGCGGCCGCCAGCCGCTGCACGCCCTGCTCGGGCGTCACCTTGTCGTTGTGCACATACTCGGTGAGCACGTCGATCATGGCCGACGAGATCTGGTTGGGCTGCGCCATGTTGTGGGCGAGGCTGAGCAGCACGCGCTTGCTTTTGAACGATTCGTTCAGCACCTGGGCGGCCTCGCGCTGGCCGTCCGACCAGGCCGCGCCCGACAGGTCGACGTCGATGCGCACAGGGATCGAGCCGGTGGTCTGCGAGTACTGCTCCTGCACGTCCTTCTGCATCATCAGCTTGGCGAGCAGCTGCTGGCCGGCGGTCAGGTCGGGCTCCTTGCGCTTCCAGAAGATCATCGAATCGGCATTGAGGACGAAGCACGGCTTGCCCTCGTTCTGCGGCGCCGAGGTGATCAGCACGTCCTCGAGCTTGCCGCCGAGGTTCTTGATCACGCCCTGGGCCCAGCCGCCCATCATCAGCATGCCCATCTCGCCCTTGAGGAACTTGGGCAGGTTCACCGAGTAGTGCTGGGCGGCGATGTTGGGATCCATCCAGTTGGCGAACCTGCGCAGCTGGGCGAAGGCCTCGAGCATGTCGGCGCTCTTCAGCGCCTTGGGATCGAGCTTCATCAGCGCGCCGCGATAGGACTCGGCATTGATGCCAGCCAGTGCGATCTCGAGCTTCATGCCGTCGTCCCAGCGGATGCCGCCATTGGCGACCGGGATGATGCCGGCGGCCTTCATCGCCGTCGCGAGCTCGTTGAACTCCGCCCAGGTCTTGGGCGCCTTGGTGGCGCCGACCTTGGCCATCGCCGGTCGCGACATGAACAGCGTCGTCGTGCGGTAGACCTGCATCGGCAGTGCGATCCAGTGGCCCTGCGGCTTGTGCAGGCCGACCAGCTCGGTCGGGATCAGCTTCTCATAGCCCGCGGCCTCGACCAGCGGGTCGAGGTTGACGGTCGGCGCGATCTTGCACCAGGCAGCGATCTCGGGGCCTTTGAGCTGCGAGGCGGCCGGCGGATTGCCGGCGATGATGTCGGCGCGCAGCTTGTTCATCATCTCGGTGGTGAAGCCGGGGACAGGGCTGTGCTGCCAGATGCCGCCCTCGGCCTCGAGCCGCTTGCCGAGGCCGGTGATCGCCGCGCCATCGCTGCCCGATGACCATTGCGAGATGAAGGTGACCCGCGGCTTGGCCTGTGCGCGCGCCGTCAGAGGCAACGTGGCCGCAGCTGCCGCACCGGCCAGTAGACTACGCCGACGAATACGCATGCGCTCCTCCCGCGGAACCTCTTGTTGCCGGGCATTGTGCGGCAATCGCCAGCCGGTACCAAGGAGGTTCAGCGCAGGTCGGCGCAGAACTCCTGGATGCGCTTGCAGCCCTCGCGCAGGCTCTCGAGGTCCGTTGCATAGGAAATGCGGAAGTACGGGCTCATGCCGTAGGCGGTGCCCTGCACCGTGGCGACATGCTTCTCCTCGAGCAGCGCGGTGACGAAGTCGGTGTCGGTCTCGAGCTTCTTGCCCTTGGGCGTGGTCTTGCCGATGCAGCCCGCGATGTTGGGGAACACGTAGAACGCGCCCTCGGGCTTGTGGCAGGTGATGCCCTTGGCCTCTCGCAGCCAGCCGACCACGAGGTTGCGCCGGTTCTGGTAGTCGGCGCGATGGCTCTCGATGATGTCCTGCGGCCCTTCGAGCGCTGCCGTCACCGCCGCCTGGCCGATGGTCGATACGCCCGCCGTCGCCTGACCCTGCATGTTCATCATCGCCTGGATCATCGGCTTGGGGCCGCCGGCATAGCCGACGCGCCAGCCGGTCATGGCGTAGGCTTTCGAGGCGCCGTTCACCGTCAGGGTGCGGTCCTTGAGCTTGGGCTCGACCTCGGCGATGGAATGCATCTTCACGCCGTCATAGACGAGGTGCTCGTAGATCTCGTCCGACATCACCAGCACCTTGGGATGCTGCAGCAGCACGTCGGCGAGTTCCTTCATCTCCTCGCGCGTGCAGACCGCGCCGGTCGGGTTGTTGGGGAAGTTCAGCACCACCCACTTGGTCTTGTCGGTGATCACCGCGTCGAGATCGGCGGCGCGCAGGCGGAAGTGGTTGTTCTCCGGGCACGTCACCGAGACCGGCGTACCGCCGCACAGCTTCACCTGGTCGGCATAGCTGATCCAGCCGGGGGCGGGGATGACCACCTCGTCGCCCGGATTGATGCTCGCCATGGTCGCGCCGAACATGATCTGCTTGCTGCCATTGGAGACCATGATCTCGTCGAGCGCGTAGTCGAGGTTGTTGTCGCGCTTGAACTTCTTCTGCACCGCCTTCTTCAGCGGCACGATGCCGTCCTGCGGCGGATACTTGGTCTCGCCCGCCAGAGCCGCCTTGTTGGCCGCCTCGATGGCGTTCAGCGGCGACTTGAAGTCGGGCTCACCCGACGAAAGACCGACGATCTTGACGCCCTGGGCGCGCAATTCCCGTACCTTGCGGGTCATGGCGGCGGAGGCGGAAACCTTGACGTTCTTCAGACGCTCAGCGGGCTCGAACATTTGACCTTCCAGATGAGTGGGCGAGCATTAGGACGGCGCGCCGGGACGCGCAAACAAATCTGCCTATTTCGAAGTGTAGAACTTCTCGGTCAGCCCCAGCTCAAACCCGCAGCCTCGATGCCGGCAATGCACACGGCCTCATCCTCGTCGCCGGTACCGCCAGAGCCGCCGGCGGCGCCGAGGATGTTGCCGTCCTTGTCCTTGATCAGGACCGCACCGGTCTGCGGTACGAACTTGCCTTGACCGACGACGGTCAGCGCGCCGTAGAACTGCGGATTGTCCTTGGCCCGTTGTAGCAGGCTGCGGCTCGCCGCACCCATGCCGATCGAGGCGAAGGCTTTGCCGATGGCGATGTCGTTCCTGAACATGTTGGCGCCGTCCTCGCGTTGCAGGGCCTTGATGTGCCCTCCGTCGTCGAGCACCACGACCGTGAGCGGCCGAGTCTTCATCCCGCGCGCCTTCTTGAGCGCGCCTTCCACGATGGTGTTGGCCTGCTGAAGCGTCAGTCTGGACATCGATTCCCCCAATAGACGGCGCACTCTAGCCGGAACCAGGCAGGGGGCAATTCGTTCCGCCTGTCTGGCCGCCACGCTCGCCCCGAAGCTCGACCGGCTCGCCAAGCAAGCGAAGCGCTGCACGCGCTGCTGGCTCTACAAGAACGCCACTCGGACGGTGTTCGGCGAGGGCCCGGTTGGGGCAGGTCATCGCCTTCGCCAATGCCGGCGATCAGCAGGGCATGGTCACGATCCATCCGTCCTCGATTCTACGGGCGCCGGACGAAGCGGGACGGTGGGCGGCCTATGCCGGATTGGTCAAGGACCTCAAGCTCGCCGCGAAAGCCGCTAGTCCTTGAACGGCAGCTTCTCGCCCTCGGGCAGCGGCACCTGGAAGGTGTTGAGCGTCATCGACACCAGGCCGTAGTAGCCCATCACCCCGACCAGATCGACGACACCGTTCTGGCCGAACAGCTCCTTCGCCTTGGCGAAGGTCGGCTCGGACACTCTTTGGGTCTGCAGCAGCTCCTTGGCGAACTGCCAGATCGCCGCTTCTCGCGCGTCCATCGAGCTCGGCTTCTCGCCGCGATGGATGGCGTCGATGATGCCCTGGCTGATGCCGGCCTTCTTCGCCAGTTGTGCGTGGGCATACCACTCGAACTGCGCGCGCCACTGCTGCGCCACCATCAGGATGGCGATCTCGTAGTGCTTCGCCGGCAGGCTGGAGCCGAACCGGGTCTGCGCGCCCAGCGCCTGGGCGAGATCGGCGAACTTCGGCGAGGGCAGCCAGGCCATGAACGGCCCCCGGTTGGCCGAACCGCGCGGCCCGGCGGTGACGTTGGCCACCACCTGGCGCTGCTCGGGCGTCATCTTCTCCGGGGTCAGGTTCTCGTAGCGGGGCATGGTCTTCCTCCGGATCAGGCGGCGTTGCGGTCGACGAGTTCGATAGACACGCTTTGCGGTCCCCGCAGGAAGGCGATGCGCGTTCCGGGGCGGATCGTGGTCGGCTCCATGGTGAATTCCGCGCCCTTGGCCTTCAGCTCGGCGACCGCGGCATCGATGCTGCTGACCGTCAGGCCGATATGGTCGAGGCCGAGATAGGGCGAGGTCGGTGCCGCGCCGGTCTTGCCGTCCGGCATCACCTGGGCGATGAACACCTTGAGGCCGCAGAGGTTCATGTCGACGCGCGGCTTGCCTTGCTGCGTGGAGCGCAGCACCTCGGCGCCGAACATTCGTTCGTAATATTGCGCGGTGGCTTCCGGATCAGGGCTGCGAAGATGGACGTGATCGTGCGTGAATGTTGCCATGGTTGTTCCTCCCAGGATGGGCCATCATAGCC
>DASXQC010000158.1:0-3420 GCA_036493235.1 Reyranella sp. | reverse complement strand
CTGATGTGGATCGGCGAGCAGATCACCGCGCGCGGCGTCGGCAACGGCACCTCGCTGATCATCTTCGCCGGCATCGTCGCGGCCCTGCCCAACGCGCTGGTGCAGACCCTCGAACTCGGCCGCACCGGCGCCCTGTCGGCGCTGTTCATCATCGGCCTGGCGGTCGGCATCGTCGTCGTGGTGGCGGTCGTGGTCTTCATGGAGACCGCGCAGCGACGAATCGTGGTGCAATATCCAAAACGCCAGGTCGGCAACAAGATGTATGGCGGCGAGGCCTCGCACCTGCCGCTCAAGATCAACACCTCGGGCGTGATCCCGCCGATCTTCGCGTCCTCGCTGCTGCTCTTCCCGGCGACCATCGCGGGGTTCCAGAGCCAGGGCGGCGAGCCGGGCATTGCCCAATGGCTGCAGACCTATCTGGCGCACGGCACGCCGCTCTACCTCCTGGCCTATATCGGCCTGATCGTGTTCTTCTGCTTCTTCTACACGACCGTCGTCTTCAACCCGACCGATACGGCCGAGAACCTGAAGAAGAATGGCGGCTTCGTGCCGGGCATCCGGCCGGGCAAGAACACGGCCGAGTATCTCGAATACATCCTGAACCGGCTGACCGTGATCGGCGCGCTCTACCTGTCGCTGGTCTGCATCCTGCCGGAGCTGTTGATCGCCCGCGGCGGCGTGCCGTTCTACTTCGGTGGCACCAGCTTGCTGATCGTCGTGTCGGTCACGCTCGATACCGTGACGCAGATCCAGGCGCATCTGCTCGCGCACCAGTACGAGGGCCTCATCAAGAAGGCCCGGCTGCGGGGAAGGGGACGCTAGAGACGATGAACATCATTCTCCTGGGGCCGCCGGGGGCGGGCAAGGGCACCCAGGCCCAGAGGCTGCAGACCGATGTCGGCATGATCCAGCTATCGACAGGCGACATGCTGCGGGCTGCGGTGAAGTCGGGCAGCGCTCTCGGCCAGCAGGCCAAGGGCATCATGGATGCCGGCAAGCTGGTGCCGGACGAGCTGATGGTTGGCCTGATTGAGGACCGTATCGCCCAGCCGGACGCCGCCAAGGGCTTCATCCTCGACGGCTTCCCGCGCACCGAGGCCCAGGCCGAGGCGCTGGACAAGATGCTGACCAAGTCGGGCAAGAAGCTCGACAAGGTGGTCGAGATGGAAGTGGACGAGAAGGCGCTCACCGAGCGCGTGGTCGGCCGCTTCACCTGCGCCGTGTGCGGCACGGGGTATCACGACAAGTTCAAGCGGCCCAAGGTCGAAGGGGTCTGCGACGTCTGCGGGTCGAAGGAGTTCACCCGCCGCAAGGACGATAATGCAGAGACCATGAAGACCCGGATGGCTGCCTATCGTGCCCAGACCGAGCCCCTGCTGCCCTACTACCGGGCAAAGGGGACCCTGAAGACGGTCGATGGGATGGCCGCGATGGACGAGGTTTACCGTCAAATCTGTGCTGTTTTGGCAGGGACTTGACAAGTGGAGCATCCGTTGACTCAAGAGCCGCGATCCCTATAATCGCGCGCTTTTCCGGGCCAGCGGAACATCGGACAGGCGCGCTTTTGCGCGCCGTAAGTCATTGAAGGAGTTGACACTTTGGCTCGTATCGCCGGCATCAACATCCCCACCGCCAAGCGGGTGGTCGTGGGGCTGCAGTATATCCATGGGATCGGCCCCGCCAAGGCCAAGGAGATCCTGGGGAAGGTGGGGATCGATCAGTCGCGCCGGGTGAACACCCTGACCGACGACGAGGTCATCCGCATCCGCGAGACGATCGACCACGACTACACGGTCGAGGGCGATCTGCGTCGCGAAGTGGCGATGAACATCAAGCGTCTGATGGATCTCGCCTGCTACCGCGGCCTGCGGCATCGCCGCGGCCTGCCAGTCCATGGCCAGCGCACGCATACCAACGCGCGCACCCGCAAGGGCCCGGCCAAGCCGATTGCCGGCAAAAAGAAAGTCACGAAGTAAGAGGGGATCGATACATGGCCAAGCCTGCAGCCGCCGCATCCGGCGCCGCCGCCACTGGCGCCGCGCGTCCCCGTCGCCGCGAGCGCAAGAACATCATCGCCGGCGTCGCGCACGTGAACGCCAGCTTCAACAACACGATCGTCACGATCACCGACGCGCAGGGCAACGCGATCGCCTGGTCGTCGTCGGGCCAGCAGGGCTTCAAGGGATCGCGCAAGTCCACGCCGTTCGCTGCCCAGATGGCGGCCGAGGGCGCCGGCCGCAAGGCCATGGAGCACGGCATGCGCACGATCGAGATCCTGGTGCGTGGTCCCGGTTCGGGCCGCGAGTCGGCGCTGCGCGCGCTGCAGGCCGTTGGCCTGGCCGTCACCTCGATCCGCGACGTGACGCCGATCCCGCACAACGGCTGCCGTCCACCGAAGCGTCGTCGCGTCTGAGTTTCCGAGTTCGGCGCGGTCCTCGCGCCGGCTCCCGTCATTGTAGCGCGGCTCGCTTGGGGCGAGTCGTGCCAACCAACCGGTCTAGAGAGGTAGCCCCCCGTGCTTCAGAAGAACTGGCAAGATCTCATCAAGCCGGAGAAGCTCGTCACCGAGGTCGGCGTCGATGCCGGCCGCACCGCGACGATCGTTGCCGAGCCGCTCGAGCGCGGCTTTGGCCTGACGCTCGGCAACGCGCTGCGGCGCGTGCTGTTGTCGTCACTGCAAGGCGCGGCCGTCACGTCGATCAAGATCGACAACGTGCTGCACGAGTTCTCCTCGATTCCTGGCGTCCGCGAGGACGTCGTCGACATCGTGCTGAACATCAAGGCGATGGCCGTGAAGATGCAGGGCGACCGCCCGCAGCGTCTCTACCTGCGCGCGGTCGGCCCGGGCGAGGTCACCGCCGGCATGATCGAGCTGCCGGGCGACGTCCAGGTCATGGATCCCAAGCACCTGATCTGCACGCTCGACGACGGCGCCTCGATCTCGATGGAGCTGATGGTCGCCACCGGCAAGGGCTATATCCCGGCCACGGCGAACCGGCCTGAGGATGCGCCGATTGGCCTGATCCCGGTCGACTCGGTGTTCAGCCCGGTCAAGCGCGTCTCCTACAAGATCGAGAACAGCCGCGTCGGCCAGGTCACCGACTACGACAAGCTGTCGATGACGGTCGAGACCAACGGAACGACGGCCCCGGCCGACGCCGTCGCACTCGCCGCCCGCATCCTGCAGGACCAACTGCAGCTCTTCATCAACTTCGAGGAGCCGCGCGAGGTCCGCAAGGAAGAGCAGCAGGACGACTTCCCGTTCAACCGCAACCTTCTGCGCAAGGTCGACGAGCTCGAGCTGTCGGTTCGTTCGGCCAACTGCCTGAAGAACGACAACATCATCTACATCGGCGATCTGGTTCAGAAGACCGAGGCGGAGATGCTGCGCACGCCGAACTTCGGCCGCAAGTCGCTGAA
>DASXQC010000157.1:0-6060 GCA_036493235.1 Reyranella sp. | reverse complement strand
TCAGCACCACGGCCGCCGGCGTCTGGCCGCGCGCCGCGGATGACAGACCGAGGGCCGCGGAGGCCGCCAGCACGAAGCGGCGGGAAGAGGAAATGGGCATGATTTTTTCACTCCTGCCGGCGCTCGGGCCGGCGATCTGATTCAGACACGACAATCGACGACGAAGCGGCACTTGCCGCATCGACAGCGTGAGCGAAGGGAACCGGAGTGATGCACGCCTATTGAAATGCCCTTCTTGAGGGGCCGTCTCAACAATCCACGTTGCCAAAGTTCGACGAGGTTTCAACAAAATCTTCGGAGAATGTGCGAAGCCGAAACCAGAAAGTGTTGTGGTCGATCGCGCTGCTGATTCGCGCGCGGCAGATCGAGAAAGTTTTTGTTCGTGCGCTCCTGCTTCGAGACGAAGAGTTGTTGTTGCAGTGTGCTTCTTTGGCTTTTCGCGCCATTTACGATTCGATTGTCGACGCCGATCTTTGTTCCATGGATGGCATTCAGACAAGAGATCGCGACCAACCCAGCGCAGCAATATTGCGGGGCAAGGCACACGACACCGAAATCGCCAAGGTGTTGGCGGTTGCTCTCGCCATGGGAGCTGATCGCACTCTGAAAGAAACGCTGCGCAGCTTGTCCGGCGCGCCGGCAGATTCGGCGTTTGCTGTCAGCCAGCCGAACGGCAGCGGCTGGCTGACAGTCGGCGCCCATCGCGTTGTAGCCGGACGGCACAGGCCGGAAGGCCTCGCCGTGGTCGAGGAAGATACGCTTCGTGCTCATGGTTCTTCCATCGCGCGGGCCATGGCCGACGCGCTCGCTCAATCGACGGCACTCGCCGACGCAGCGAAACTTGTCCGCCCGTTGCTGGGTCCGACGGAAGTGCCGACGCGGCAATCATTCGTTGCCCTTTTGCCGTGGACGCCGGCTCTCGAGCAGATTGCCTATAAGACGGCGGCATCCATTGCCGTGACGCTCGATGTCCTGCGTCCCTATATCCTCGCCAACCTGCGGGCCGGCGAGCCGGCCCGACCGGAGCTGCTACGGCAGTACTGGCAGAGGATGCATGCTGCCGCGCAGTTCTTCCTGCTCGCGTCGGAGCCGGGCGCGGCGCCGTGGCTCGGCGAGATGGCGGGGCAGTTCGCCTGGATCAACTGGACGCCGACTTTCACGCTGTTGCGCGAGCGTACGGTCTGGCTCGCAGCCTGCGCGGCGCGTTCCGCCGCGGCGTTCGGCGAGCCGGTCGTCGAACGCTACCTGTCGCATCTCGGCGCGGCGTCACATCCCTTCAAGATCTTCGACGCGCTGTTCGGGCTGACGGCGATTGTGCTGGGCAACCCCGCGTTGTCGGCGCCGGTTGCGGGCGAGGTTCGCTCGTTGAGACGTCTGTCCACGCCGACTGTCCGGCAGATCTACGATGACGCGATCGATGTGATCGAGGGCACGGCGAAGTGGGCAGGGTGGGATGCTCCGGAGATCGAGGTGCTCGGGTGGAAAGCCGGAAGCTCGGTAGGGCTTGCGACGCCGCCGGCGTTGCGGGCCGATCCGGCCGTTGTCACGCGATCGGGCCATTTGCTGGGATTCGTCATTCTGCCCACGGTGTTCGCGACTCCCATGGCGCACTTCAATCCGGTTCGCAGGATCGCTCCTGCAGGACGGCAATCGGCGCCGGCCGACGTCATTCAGGAGGTCGTGAGCAGCGCCTGGGGAGCGTCGCCGCCAAAGCCTGCCCGCGTCCTCCACTGATCGAAGTCGTGTCGGACCTCGGACTGCGTGTAGAATGCGCCATCCGGGAGGATCGACATGGCCAAATGGCAATTCACCAAAGGGCTGCACGATATCGGCCGGGGCTGTCACGCGTACCTGCAGCCCGATGGCGGCTGGGGCTGGAGCAATGCCGGCCTGATTACCGACGGCGATCGCAGCCTGCTGGTCGACACGCTGTTCGACCTCAAGCTGACGCGCGAGATGCTGGGCACGATGCGCGATGCGGTGCCGGCGGCGAAGTCGATCGGTACGCTCGTGAACACCCATTCCAACGGCGACCACACGTTCGGCAACCAGCTGCTCGGCGGGGCGGAGATCGTCACCACCAGGGCCTGTGCCGAGGAGATGCTCGAGCGGCCGCCCGAGGCGTTGGCGACGATGATTCGCAACCGCGACCAGCTCGGTGACGGCGGCAAATTCCTCTACGAGATGATGGCCCGGCACTTCGAATGGGACGACGTGGTCTACACCGCACCGACCCGTACGTTCGACGGCAAGCTCGACCTCAAGGTCGGCGACAAGCAGGTGCAACTCGTCGAATCGGGGCCGGCGCATACCCGCGGCGACCTGCTGGTCTATCTGCCGCGGGAGAAGATCGTCTTCACCGGCGACCTCTTGTTCATGAACGGCCATCCGGTGATCTGGGCGGGGCCGATCCGCAACTGGATCAAGGCGTGCGACACGATCCTCGGCTGGGATGTCGATATCGTCGTGCCGGGCCACGGGCCGATCACCGACAAGGCGGGTGTGGCGAAGTTCAAGGGCTACCTCGAATACATCGATTGCGAGGCGCGCAAGCGCTACGACGCGGGCGTCGGCTACTACGAGGCGGCGACCCAGATCTCGCTCGATCCCTATGCCGACTGGATCGACTCCGAGCGCATCGTCATGAACGTGGCGGCGCTCTATCGCGAGTACGGTGCGACCGAGAAGCCCAACCCGATGACCTTATGGGCCGACATGTACCGCTTTCACGAGGCGGGGCTCTGCAATTGCCACCGTCATGCCAAATTGAAAGGGCTTGTGGCGGAGTGATCGCGCGCTCCGTGCGAATGTACCTCCGACCGTGCTTCAGGCCCCCCGCTTGACGCATCGAAACAGGTGGTTTAGCGGGACACCCCGCCCAGGCCCGAGGGTTTATTGGTAAAGCAAGGTTTTCTGAAATCCGCGTTGGCAGGCGTTGGCTTTTTGCGGAAAGCTGGCGTCCCGGACTTCCCCGGTATCGACGATCCCGACCCCGAGCGGCAGGGTCAGGCTCTATTCTGTCGTGGCCGCTATTTCATGCGCGCAGGCGAGGTCGAAGGCGCGGTGAAGGACTTCGACCGCGCGATCGAATTGCTGCCCGACTACGCCGAGGCGCGGGCCTCGCGAGCCGAGTGCCTGGACATGCTGGGCCGGGTCGAGGCGGCCCAGCCCGACTACGTCGAGGCGCGGCGGCTGTGGGCGGTCCAGCGCACCGGCGCGCCCGACCGCAGCTACATCTGGCGTCAGCAAGGCCGGCTGACGTTCGAGGTCGAGTCCTACGAGCTGGCGCTCGAACGCATCAAGACCGGCTCCTTTCCACACTCGGCGATGGGCAATGTGCTGATGGCGCACGGCCAGCCGGCCGAGGCGCTGAAGGCGTACGAGGGTGCGCTGAAGATCAAGGACAAGGATCCGGCGCTGATGGCGTTGAAGGGCGAGGCGCTGTCGGCGATGGGTCGCCACCGCTCGGCGGTCAACGCCTTCAGCGTGTCGCTCAGGGCCGTTCCGCGGGCGCCCGAGGTGCTGAGCGGCCGCGCGATCGCCTACGCCGCCCTCGGGCGGATCGACAAGGCCAATGTCGACTGGCGCCGCCAGCTCGCGGCGCTGCCCGAGCACCAGGTGGCCGCCCGCGCCTGCGTGGCGATGCGGCTCGGCGCCTGGGCCGAGGCGCTCCCCGAGCTCGAGCGGGCAATCGAGAAGGCACCCGACGATCCCTACTGGCGGCTCTATCGCCTGACTGCGTTGCAGCGACTTGGCAAGCCGGCCGAGCCGGTCGAGGTGCCTTCGGGCGACTGGCCGGAGCCCCTGTTCGCGCTGCATGCCGGCAAGGCCGCGCCCGAGACCGTGCTCGCCGCGGCCACCACCGAGGGCCGGCGCGCCGAGGCGCTGTTCCAGCTCGAGCGCTTCAAGCCCGTGGTCGAGACCGCGCCGCCCTGGATGATCGAGTACGCCGCGGCGCGCAACGAGCTCCGCCGATAACAGGAGAGAGCCGATGTTCTCCGTCATCATCTACGGCCGCAACGACCAGCACGGCTACAACCTGCACAAACGCGCGGCGATCAGCTTCAATGCGCTGGCGGAGGTGATGTCCGATCCGGACGACGAGATCCTGTTCGTCGACTACAACACGCCGGACGACCATCCGACCTTCCCCGAGGCGATCGCCGATACGCTGACGGACAAGGCCAAGCAGCACATGCGCATCCTGCGGGTCCGGCCCGAGCAGCATGTGCACCTGAAGTCCAAGACCCACCTGGTGGCCCTCGAATCGCAGTCGCGCAACGTGGCGCTGCGGCGATCCAATCCGAAGAACCGGTGGATCCTCTACACCAACACCGACATGCTGCTGGTGTCGCGCGACGAGAAGGAGTCGCTGAGCGATATCCTGGGCGCGCTGCCCGATGGCTTCTACCAGATCCCGCGCTTCGAGATTCCCGAGATGCTGTGGGAAGCCGCGTTCGACAGGAAAGACGCGGCGGGCAATCTGGCCAAGCTGCGCGACTGGTCGGTGCGTTTCCACCTGAACCAGGTGGTGCACAACTTCATGCCGATGAAGTACGACGCGCTCGGCGATTTCCAGGCGGTGCTGCGCGAGGACATGTTCGCCATCCACGGCTTCGACGAATCGATGATCCTGGGCTGGCATTGCGATTCCAACCTGGCGGCGCGGCTGGCGCTCTATCGCGGCCGGGTCGACACGCTGATCGACAAGGCGTTCGGCTATCACTGCGATCACACCCGTGTGGCGGCGGCCAACAACAAGGGCCGCAAGACGACGATGAACAGCCACGACAAGTACATCTGGAACGTATCGTCGCCCTACATTTCCGAGCAGGCAGAAACCTGGGGCTGGCCTGACGCCAGGATCGAGGAGGTGCGGCTCGACCGCGACACCTCGTACGAGCGCTATGTCGCCGGTCTCTCGCAGGCGATCGAGCCCGCGACGGTGCCGTTCACCAACACCAGTGTCGAATGGCACCTGTTCGACGACTTGACCTACGATTTGCGCCACACGCTGCCGTTCGTGTGCGATCAGGTGCTGACCTATCCGAAGAGCACGTCGATCCTGGTCACGGGCTGCCGCGCCGACTTCATCCAGCGCTTCGCCACGGCGTGGCGTGGCATGGGCTTCACCGGCCCCGTTCTGGTGCCGCAGGAAGTGGGCCTGGTGATGGACGATCCTGCCATCCGGCGCGGCCGCTTCAGCGACCAGCTCAAGCGCGCCGACTTGTTCATGTTCGAGTTCGGCCTGACGACCCAGAAGATCGACGATCCGGTCCGCGTCGGCCGTGGGGAGGCGCTGGCCGACCGCCGCCAGCTCAAGACGGTCGAGCGCCTGTTCCGCCGCGCCGCCTCGACCGAAGCCGACACGCGCCCCAAGGGCCGCCAAACCCCGCGCCGCTTCATCGGCATCAATGTCATCTACAATAAATACTGGCCGATTTTTACGGACTACGTCGGCGCAAACATCAATCCGTTCTGCGCGCAGGTGCTGGCCGGCATTCCGCTCGCCGAGCCGGTGACGATGCGGGAGAAGGTCATCCTGAAGTTCACAAAGAAGAAGGCGAGCTAGGGGCTGCACTTCGGCGGTCGGCCGGCCCATAATTCGGGCCGATGACCGAGCGCACCATGCACCTGATCGCCTACCTCAAGACGGGGCCGACGGCGCAGCATACGGGCGGCTGGCGGCATCCCGAATCGACGCTCGACGACATCCTCGAGCCGAGCCGCTACGAATACATCGCCCGGCTGCTCGAATCGGCCAAGTTCGATGGCTGTTTCTTCGCCGACCTGTTCGGCCTCTACGACATCCACGATGGCAGCTACGACGCCTATGTCCGGCGCGGCGGCCAGATCAGCTTCCTCGATCCGACGGTGGTGCTGCCGGTGATGGCGGCGGCGACGCGCCATCTCGGCCTTGGCGCCACGCTCTCGACCAGCTTCCATTCCGCCTATCACCTCGCGCGCTGGCTCGCTTCGCTCGACGTCATGAGCAAGGGCCGGGTGGCCTGGAACGTGGTGACCTCGGCGACCGATCTCGAGGCGAAGAACGCCGGCCTC
>DASXQC010000156.1:0-27134 GCA_036493235.1 Reyranella sp. | reverse complement strand
CACCGGGCCGTCGAAGCTGTCGACCAGCTCCTGCAGCCGCTGCTCGAACTGCTGAGACGACGGGTTGAACGGATGCTCGAGGCCGACGAAGGCGATGTCGTAGCCGCGCGCGATCTCGCGCTGCAAGGCCGACTCGCCCGGTGCCGGCCGCGTCGTCACCAGCGACTCGGCACCCTTCGGCTGCTCGGCGCTGGCGCGCGCGGCTTCGGCGAGATGCTCGCTGCTCGTGGCACGCTCGGGCGTCCTCTCCTTCTTGCTGTTCGCCTTCTCCTTCTGGGCATTCGCATCGATCACCGTGGCCAGCACCTGCTGGCGCGCGGTGAACAGACCGGCCAGTCGTGCCGCCAGCCGGCCATTGGGGCTGTCGTCGACATAGACCAGCGCACGCTCCATCTTCGGCAGGCTCTGGTCGAGCTCGGCCTCCTCCTTCTCGAGTCGCTTGGCCTCCTCCTCGCCCAGCGGCACCTTCGCCATGACCCAGCGCAGCATCGGCGGCATGGCCATGGTGGTCACCACCGCCATGGCGACGATCATGGTGTAGAGTTCCTTGCTCAAGGCCCCCATGGCGAGGCCGATGCTGGCAATGATCACCTCGGTCGAGCCGCGCGCGTTGAGGCCGGTCGCCAGCGCCAGCGATTCCAGCGTGGTGAGGCCGCCCAGCCGCCCGCCGGCCAGGGCGCCGGCGAACTTGCCGACGCTCGCCACCGCGATCACCGCGACCGTGAACAGCAGCAGCGTCGGATTCATCAGGGTGCGCAGGTCCATGCCGAGGCCGGCGACGGCGAAGAACACCGGGGCGAAGAAGGCGAAGATGAAGCCGCGCAGCTCGTTCTCGATGTGCTCGGTCAGGATCGGCGACTGGCCGACCATGATGCCGGCGACGAAGGCGCCGAGCGCGGTGTGCACGCCGATCAGATCGGTGATCAGCGCGAGCGCCAGCA
The DNA here is from genome assembly GCA_036493235.1 of Reyranella sp. Lineage (GTDB taxonomy): Bacteria > Pseudomonadota > Alphaproteobacteria > Reyranellales > Reyranellaceae > Reyranella. The sequence goes on along the minus strand of DASXQC010000156.1, from coordinate 26,193 downwards.
TCACGACCAGGATGGCGGTGATCACCGGCACGTCGATCGTCATGTGATCGTTTACCCAGACGATCATCCGTCCCACCAGGCGGTGGCCGACGGTGAGGCAGAAGGCGAGGAATAGGGCGGTGCCGCCGATGCTGGCGCCGATGTTCTTGAGGTCGATCGTGCCGTGGGTGGCGATGCCCGAGATCACGGCGATGATGATCCAGGCGATGGTGTCGTCGAGGATCGCCGTCGACAGGATCATCTGGCCGATGTCGCGGCGGATCACGCCGATATCCATCAGCGTCATGGCGACGATCTTGACCGAAGAGATGGCGAGCGCCGTGCCGAGGAACAGCGCCGTCACCAGCGGATTGTCGTGGCTCGGGATGACGTCCTTGGGCAGCGCGTAGGCGAGCGCCACGCCGCAGGCGAACGGCACGGCGATACCCGAGAGGGATGAGGAGATTACGGCACGGGTGCGCCGCCGCACCAGGGCGAGGTTGGTCTCCATGCCGGTCAGCAGCAGCAGCAAAAGGATGCCGATCTGCGAGACGGCATCGATCATGGTCTTGAGGGTCTTGTCGTCGGGGAAGACGACGGCGCGCCAGTGCGGCGCCAGCAGGCCGAAGACCGACGGCCCGAGCAGGACGCCAGCCAGCAGCTGGCCGAACAGGGCCGGCTGGCCGATCCGGCTCATGCCCTCGCCCAGCACCCGGCCGACCAGCAAAAGCAGGATCAGCTGTGCGGCGAAGATCGCCAGCGTATGGTCGCCCAAGTGAGTTCCCCCCAACTGCAAGCACCGGCCGAAGGACGCGGTCTGGGCGGATAGACGGCCCGTCGCGATTCGTGCTGACCTGCAGTAACGGCCAAACGTTAGAAGGGATGCGAGGATACTTGCAACTTGTTGCGAGCATACTCGCTGCCCGCTGAGCGCACCGTCTGAGGGGGTCGCCCGTGCTTACGCTTGATACCGCCCTGGTCGTGGTGACCGGCGTCGCCCTGTTCGCGGCGTTCGTGAACGGCGCGATCGGCTACGGTTTTTCCTCGCTCACCGTGCCGCTGGCGCTGGTCTTCTACACCAACCGGATGCTGAACCCGGCGGTCGTGCTGATCGAGGTGCTGATCAACATCTATGTCCTGGTCATCAACCGTGCCGGCGTCCCGGCGGTCTGGCGGCGCGTCTTCCCGATTCTGGTCGGGCTGCTGCCCGGCATCGGCCTCGGCGCGCTGCTGCTGGACCTGATCCAGCCCTCCTGGGTCAAGCTCGTCACCTACGTCGTCATCCTGCCGCTCATCCTGGTGCAGGCCGCCGGCTGGCGGCGGCCGATCCAGTCGAGCTGGGCTGTCGGCCTGCCGTTCGGCGGTGGGCTGGGTATCCTCTATTCGCTGACCACCATCTCGGGGCCGCCGCTTGCCGTGCTGTTCAACAACCAGGGCCTGGTGAAGAACGAGTTCCGCGCCGGCCTCGCGCTGGTGCGCGTCGCCGAATCGAGCCTGACCGCGATCGTCTACTGGCACCTCGACCTGTTCACCGCGGAGAGCCTGGCGCTGACGCCGCCCTTCCTGGTCGCCATGCTGATCGGCATCCCCGCCGGCGCCTGGGCGATCCGTCGCCTGGATGCCGAGACGTTCCGCCGCCTCTGCATGAGCTTCGACGCCTGGGTGGTCGGTTTCGGACTATCGCGCGTGCTGATGGAGCTGCACATCGTGCCGGGGCCGGAGGCCTACGGCTTCATGCTGGCGACCATGCTGGTCGACCTCTGGCTGCTCTACCTCTTCTTCACGCGCAGGATTGCCGCACGGCGATCCCCCGCGCCGCCGTAAGTAGACGGCGCCGCGCGATTCGTGCTGACGTTGGAAGCGCACACGGAGAAGGGTGGACCCGATGGACAAGGAATTGATGCAGGCGCTGGCCCGACGGGCCGGACTCGACAAGGCGCTGGCGGAATTCCCTGACGACGTTGCGGCCGCCGCCGACTCGGCCAGCACCGTGACGGCGCGGATCAAGGTGCCGGCCGACCCGCGCGCCGAGCCGTGGCCGGCGATGAAGCCGGGAGACGGGCTGTGAACGCCGGAGTCGAGACCAAAGCCGAAGCGGGCCACGGCCTGCACTTCATGACCGTGACGGCGGCCGCGCATGCGATCGCCCACAAGGAGCTCTCGCCGGTGGAGCTGATGAAGGCGCACCTCGCGCGTATCGAGAAGCTCCAACCGACGCTCAACGCCTTCATCCGGCTCGATGCCGAGGCTGCGCTCGAGGCGGCGCACGCGGCGGAGGCCGAGGCGATGGCCGGCCGGCTGCGCGGGCCTCTGCACGGCATCCCCGTCGGCATCAAGGACATCATCGACGTCGCGGGCCTGCCGACGACCTGCCATTCGAAGGTCCTGCAGGACAATATGGCTACCGCGGACGCCGTGTGCGTCACCAAGCTGCGCGCGGCCGGTGCGATCGTGGTCGGCAAGCTGTCGACGCACGAGTTCGCGATCGGCGGGCCGAGCTTCGACCTGCCGTGGCCGCCCGCGCGCAATCCCTGGAATCCCGACCATCATCCCGGCGGCTCATCGTCCGGCTCGGGCTCGGGCGTTGCCGCTGGCCTGTTCCCGATGGCGCTCGGCACCGACACCGGCGGCAGTGTGCGCAACCCGGCGAGTTCGTGCGGTATCGTCGGCATGAAGGCGAGCTACGGCCTGGTGTCGCGGCGCGGCGTCTTCCCGCTGTCGTTCACGCTCGACCATGTCGGGCCACTGACGCGGACGGTCCAGGACAATGCGCTGATGCTGGAGACGATCGTCGGCCACGACCCGCTCGATCCCGGCAGCGTCGCCGCGCCCAACGGCCGCTATCGCGTCGCGCTCGATCGCGGCGCCAAGGGCCTGCGCATCGGCTTCGTGCGCCACTTCCACGAGGTCGACATGCCGGCCGAGCCGGAGGTGACGGCGGCGCTCGAGCGCGTGATGCGCACCCTTCAGACGCAGGGCGCCGACGTGCGCGACGTGCGCCTGCCGTCGCTGGTCGAGTTCTCGGCGGTCAACCGCGTGATCCTTCAGAGCGAAGCGTGGTCGATCCATCGCGACTGGCTGCAGAAGCGGCCCGGCGACTACGGCAAGCTGGCGCGGCGGCGGCTGATGCCGGGTGCCTTCCTCGGCGCCGGCGACTACGTGATCGCCAACAAGCGGCGCGCCGAGATGATCGCCACGGTCAACGCAGCGCTGGCCGAGGTTGACGTGCTCTTGTGCGCCAGCTCGATGGATCCGCCCTGCCGCATCGACCGGCCGGCCGAGGTCGAGCGCACCTACTCGCGCCAGGCGCGCACCGCGTTCAACGTCACCGGCCATCCGGCGCTGGCGATGATGGCCGGGCTGTCCTCGGGCGGCATGCCGCTCTCGGTCCAGTTCGTCGGCCGCTTCTTCGACGAGGCGTCGGTCTACCGCGTCGCCCGCGCCTGGGAGCAGGCCTCCGGCATGGACAAGAAGCACCCGCCGATCTGACTCATGTCCCTCCCTCTCCCCCCCGCTAACGCGGGCGGAGAGGGACATGATTTGAGGAATCGATGAAAGACCACCCGCCGGCCTATCAAGCGACGACCCCTGCGCTCTCCGTCAACAAGGCGTTCTACCAGCGTATTGCCGAGAGCCCGGGGCGGGTGCTGGTCGAGTCCTTCACCATCCCGATCCGCAGCGGCCGCGCCTGGACAGTGCCGGCCGGCCACGTCTTCCGCATCCTCACACCCGAGGGCCCGCAGGTCGGCGATCTCAACATCTGGAACCGGCACAATCCCCGCGAACGGCTGTGGGCCGCGCGCACCCGCCAGCTCCAGGCCGCGCACGTCTCGGTGTTCGACCGGCTGTGGTCGACGCTGCCGTACCTGCGGCCGATCGCGACCGTCACCTCGGACAGCCTCAAGAACTACGGCATCGACGAGTTCGGTGGCCGCATCCACGACCTGCTCGGCACGCGCTGCGACCCCTACGTCAACCGCATGCTGACCGGCGAGGATTTCGACTTCCATTGCCATTCGAATCTGGTCCGCGCGGTAGCACCCTATGGCCTCACCGAGTTCGACGTGCACGACGTGCTGAATGTCTTCCAGTGCACAGGGCTGAATCAGGCCGACAAATACTTCATGCGCGCCAGCCCCGCGGTGCAGGGCGACCATCTCGAGTTCTTCGCCGAGATAGACCTCCTCTGTGCCCTCTCGACCTGCCCCGGCGGCGACCTGTCGGTGCCGCTCTGGGGTCCCGACGCGCGCGACCCGATCGACGTCTGCCGCCCGCTCGCTGTCGAGGTCTACGCTCTCGACCCCATCCTGCTCGAGGGCTGGAGGTCGCCGGAATCACCTGCCTATAAGGGTGCGCATGGGATGAGGCTGCCAAAGCCAGCATGGACGAAGTCGGCTGAATAAGCATCTGAGCGTCACGCATGACGCGAGACCAACTACTGGACAAGATTACTAGGCACTATCTGGAATCTACTCGCTTCAACGGGTTGGGCCTGGTCGATGCCGACCGCGATCTAGTGGCGGAACTGATTCGCGAGGAATTGGTTGCAGTGGTGTTCGGAGATGGCCACCGGAACCCGCATATCAGAGCGTTGCCTGAGCATCGCAGCACCGAGAAGCAGACTGAGTTTCTGATGTCTGAGGGTTCGCGAGGGTGCCTGTATCCATTGTCAAAGCACCTTCAGAACGTTGTCGACAAGAGCCAGTATGCAGGTCGGCCGTATACACTGGGAGCTGGCTCTGGGAGCGCCCCAACTTGTGCATCGAGCTTTCGATCTGTCGGTGCTTGAGCCGTATCGCAATGATCCACAGTACGACTACCACTCTGATGATATCTTCGGCTCGCTATCGGTGCGGGATGGGCCTTTGTTGTCGGCGCCGCATCAAGTCTTCCTAGACCATTTTGGCTTCGCGTATGACGAGGAATCAAACAAGTACGCGGCGGCATTCCTGTGGGACCTCCATCGGTTTTCTCCGGAGCATCAGCAACTCTGGAAGATGCCCGAGGTGAAGGTCGACACCAACTTCGTCAGAAGCCTGCTCATAAGGCCAGCGACAATGAGTTTGATCAGAGTTTCATCCACCAGCAACGCGAACTGATTAAAGAGGCATACCTCTGGGCCAAGACACTTAGGCTCATCTTGGCCAATCATCCGGCAACTAAGGGGGTGGAAGTGGCTGATTGGCTTCTGACGGGTATGATTTGGCCACGATAATCTGACGCATTGGTTCTTCTCGCGCGCCGCCTTTACCAGGGCACTAGCGAGAGGTTGAGGACGTCGGCGTAGTTGCGGGCATTCAGCGTGACGACCGCCGCACGATGGACGAGCGCCTGCGCCGCAATCATGCGATCGAGCAGCTTGCGGCGTGAATAGCCGGCATGCGCAACGATCGCGCCATAAGCGGCGGCGGCGGCATCGTCGAAGGCGATCGCCGGAATCGCGGCGAGCATGGCATCGAGGCGGGCGCGACGGATCGCAACGTTCGCGGGATCGCGATAGACGCCGCCTTCGAGCTCGACTCGCGTGACGACCGACATCAGCACCGCGTCCTGCAGGGCGGCGACCTTGCGCGTGATCGCAGGGTCGCCATCGCGCAGATGGATCGCGACGTCGGTGTCGAGCAGGCATGCCATGGCTCAGAGCCCGTCCCGTTCGGGCAGCTCCTCGACATCGCGTTGCTCGATGGCCGACGGCGCCGGCAACGTCTGCAGGCGCTCGATCATCGACGGAATCGACAGGCTCGCCGGGTAGATCGTCATGACGTTGCCCGAGCGCACGATCACGAGCTCAACCCCCTCGCCGTAGGCGACGTCGCGCGGCAGCCGCAGCGCTTCGCTGTTGCCGCTCCTGAATGTCTTACTTCTCGCTACCGGCATGGCCTGCCCGTCCATTGTATACACTCGTATATACGTCCGATTTGCCCGAGATACAAGACCATTTCCAGTTTCCATCCCGAGCGCGACGCCGGCGGCACGCGCTACGATCCGATCTTCTTGGGCGTCGGGAGACCACAGACCATGATCACCTGCACGTTCGAGAATGGAAACCGCGCCTCGTTGCGCCACGTCGTGGTCGACAACCTCGTCCTGCAAGGTGATCGCATCCTGCTGGTCAAGAGGGCCCCCCAGCTGATCGAAGGCGGCAAGTGGGGGCTGGTCGGAGGCTTCGCGATCGTGACGAGACGATCAAGCAGGCCGCCGCCCGCGAGATCATGGAGGAGACCGGGTACGAGGTGACCGATATCACCCTGTTCCGGATCGTCGATACCCCCGACCGGCCCGGCGAGGATCGACAGAACATCGCCTTCGTGCACGTCTGCGTCGCGGGGCAGCGGACGGGAACGCCCGATTGGGAATCGACCGAGGTGCGATGGTTTCCGCTATCGGAGTTGCCCGAAGAACGGGAGTTTGCCTTCGATCACTACGGTAACATCCGGCTTTACAGGGAGTACCTCGCCGGTCGCTTGGCGTTACCCGTGCTGGGTTAGGGGCGCACACGGTATGCGATTGCAACAGCCGACTTGAGCGTCACCGCGTTGTGCTGGCACGCTGTGCTGGCATGCGCAGAGCGGTGAGAGTTTCGAAGGTGGGCCTGGCGACGACCGGACTTCTTGTCATCGCTGGCCTCGCGACCACCACCCTCGTCACACGAAGTGCCCGCGAGATTGCCGGCGACAAGCCGTACTGCATTCAGGTCGCCGATCTCCAGGCGGACTACAGGTCGGCCCGAACGTTGCTCGACCTTTCCGGATTGATGATGCGGTCGAAAATCTTCGACCAGCATCATGCCGTTCTGGTTGTCGGCGACGAGACACAGCCCAGCCTGTTCCATTGGTCCTATCGCAGGGGACGATTTGTTCCGGGTGTGCTCAATGCAGCGATCCCGGGTCATGAACCGGTCTTCTCCTGCGAGTCGCGGCGCAATTTTATTGGCACCTTGCCGGCGCTCTGGGTGCCGCCGCCGGAAAGCACATACGTCCACTTCTCGGAGCACGAGACCTTTCGGGTGCCGACCAGCTATCAGCCGCGATGGAGCGGCGGCTCGACGGCCTTCCTGGCGATCGCAACGGCGGCGCCGGATTTTGCGCCGCTCACGACCCCTTGGACCTCCCTCGCGCAGTCCGAGCGCGTGAAGAACGTCGCCTTCATCGCCTGGACTCCGACGGGGTTGCATGACCTGACGAGGGCCGCGCCGTCTGGGGCAAGCGCCGGTGAATTCGGTCTCCAGGAAGCGCCGACGGGCCCCTCGAGGCGATATGTGACGGAGGGGCAGCCGAACGGTGTGAATGCGACGGTGATCGATTGCCCGGTCGCATCCAAAGCCCGTCCGGCGATGTGTCGGCATCGCTTTCTGAGCCACGGCCGCGAGTTCGATTTCGTCCATCGCCCCGAGGAGCTGCCGAACTGGCGGAAGATGCAGGAACGCCTGGTCAGCCTGTTCGCATCGTTCCAGGCCGGCGACTAATATGTCGTATTAAGACTTCTCGTCCGAGCCGCCTTGTCGGAGCGCCACGCAGGGGCAAGATAGGGGTCATGAGCAAGAAGCAGCTGCGCCTCGGCGCCTTCATGCGGCCGGTGTCGATCCATACCGCCGCCTGGCGCTATCCCGGCGGCACGCCGGACGCCAATTTCAACTTCAAGGCGCTGGTGCAGTACGCCCAGACGCTGGAGCGCGGAAAGTTCGATGCCTTCTTCATGGCCGATCACCTGGCCGTGCTGAACATGCCGATGGAGGCGCTGAAGCGCTCGGCCACGGTGACCTCGTACGATCCGCTGACGCTCCTGCCGGCGCTGGCGCAGCACACCGAGCATCTCGGGCTGATCGCCACCGCCTCGACTACCTTCGAGCCGGCCTACACGATCGCCCGCCGCTTTGCTTCGCTCGACCACCTCTCCAACGGCCGCGCTGGCTGGAACATCGTAACGACCTCCAATCCTGATGCTGCGCAGAATTTCGGCATGGACGACCAGATGGCGCACGACGAGCGCTATGCGCGGGCGCGCGAGTATTACGACGTCGTCACCGGCCTGTGGGATTCGTGGGCCGACGACGCCTTCATCCGCGACGTCGAGAGCGGGATCTACTTCGATCCCGCCAAGCTCCATGTGCTGAACCACGCCGGCAAATATCTGAAGGTGAAGGGACCGCTCAACATCGCGCGGCCGGTCCAGGGTTGGCCGGTGATCGTGCAGGCGGGCGCCTCCGATTCGGGCCGCCAGCTCGCCGCCGAAACCGCCGAGATGGTGTTCGCCGCCGGCGGGCCGATCGTCGGCGCGCGCGAGTTCTACAGGGACGTGAAGAGCCGCGCGGCGCGGGCCGGCCGCAACCCCGACCATCTCAAGATCCTGCCCGGCGCGTTCGTCGTGGTGGGCGACTCCGAGCAGGAGGCGAAGGACAAGCGTGCGTTGCTCGACAGCCTGGTGAACTACGACAGCGGCATCGCCGCACTATCGATCGCGGCTGGAGTCGATGCGCGCAGGTTCGATCCCGACGGACCCTTGCCCGACCTGCCCGAGACCAACCAGAGCAAGAGCGGCCGCGAGCGCGTCATGGCGCTCGCCAAGCGCGAGGGGCTGACGGTGCGCCAGATCGCCGGGCGTCTCGGCGGCTATGGCGGGCTCGGCATGGTCGGCACGCCGGCCATGATCGCCGACCAGATGCAGGAATGGCTGGAGATGGAAGCCTCCGACGGCTTCAACGTGATGTTCCCCTATCTGCCGGGCGGGCTCGACGACTTCGTCGACAAGGTCGTGCCCGAGCTGCAGCGCCGCGGCATCTTCCGCACAGAGTACGAGGGCAAGACCCTGCGCGAGAACCTCGGCCTGCCGCGGCCGGACAACCGGTTCTTCGCCGAGACGGCGAAGGCGGCGGAATAAGAGGGCGCGGACTACTTCCCCGTGATCATCTTCAGGTCGATCGCGCCTGCCATCGCCGCGTAGCCGGCGCGGTTGGGATGGAGCTTGTCGCCCGGGCCGCCGATCGACGAGTTGGGCTGGTACATCGCCTTGATCTCGCCGGTCGCGCTGTCGAACGTCGCCGCGTCGAAATCGACGAAGCCGTCGAAGTCCTTGGACGTGCGCAGGAACTCGTTCAGCGCCTTGCGCTTGGCCTCGACCTCGGGCCGGCCGTGCGTGGCGTGCTGTGTAGCGCCGAGGTCAGCGTGGCGGCGAAGATCTTCACGCCTGGGATCTTCTGGCGGATATGCGCGACGCCCTGCCTGTAGCCGGCGATCACCGTCTCGGCCGGCGTATCGGCCGCTCCGAAGTCGTTGATGCCCTCGAGCCAGATCACCGCGGCCACGCCGGGCAGGCTGATGATGTCGCGGTCGATGCGCGTCAGGGCGCCCGGCCAGCCGGGGATCGGCTTGGTCGCATAGTCATCGGGGCCGACCACGCGGTTGCCGCCGATGCCCTGGTTCACCACGGCGAAGGCATCGCCGTAGGCGGCGTGCAGGCGGCGGGACAGCACGTCGGGCCAGCGGTCGTCGCCGTTGATGGTGGTGCCGGTGCCGTCGGTGATCGAATCGCCGAACGCGACGATCGCCTTGGTGCCGGTTGTCGCCATGTCGACCGCGTCGAGGAAGTACCAGGACGCGGTCGAGAAGGGGAATGCCGCCTCGCCGTCCTCGCCGCCTTTCGCGCCGCTGCCCGGCGGGCTGATGTAGGACGTCTGCAATGCCTTGGCGTGCCAGGTCATCGGCCCGCTCTCGCCCGCGACGTGGAAGCTCACCGCAAGCTTGCGGCCGCGCAGCAGCGGATCGGCCGGCTTGGCGAACGGCAGCGCCACCGGATCGCTGACCGCGCTCTGGCCGGGCGCCACGGTCACGCTCTTCTGGCCGCCGAACGTCACGGCCGCGTTGGTGCCGGGAACCAGCGCGCTGCCGCTCTCCTGCAGGCCGACGAAGGCCCCGTCGAACGTGACGGGCTTGGTGCCGAACGCGTTCGACAATCGTATGCGTGCCTGCGGTCCCCACACGTCGGGTCGAACGATCAGGCGGAAGGTCTGGTCATGTGCGCCTTTCTCGGGCGAGGGGAAGGCGAACTTCATCTCGGGTTGCGCCGTCGGATTGCCGACCGGATAGGGCCCGTGCGACGAGCCGGTCCAGCTCGCAACCCATTGCTGGGCCAGCGCGGGCGAGGCGAGTGAGGCTAACATGGCGGCAGCAAGCGCGAGCCTGATCATGGCGTTTCCCCCGAAATGCTTTTATTGCTCGCCAGTCTGATGGCTGGGCCAGAGCTCTGCAATCCGGAGGGAGTATGAGTTTCGAAATCGCAACCGCGAGCGCCGACGATGTCCGGCGTATCATGGGCTGGGCCAAGGACGAGGGCTGGAATCCCGCCAACACCGACTGGGTGGCCTTCCATGCGATCGATCCCGGTGCCTTCCTGATCGGCCGGCTCGACGGCGAGCCGGTGGTCAGCATTTCGGTGACGCGCTACGGCGCGGGTTTCGGTTTCCTCGGCTGCTACATCGCCCGGCCGGTGGCGCGCGGCAAAGGCTATGGTTTCCAGATCTGGAACGCCGGCATGGCGCGGCTCGAAGGGCGCAACGTCGGGCTCGACGGCGTGCCGGCGCAGCAGCCCAACTACAAGAAGTCGGGCTATCGCCTGTCCTGGAACAACGCGCGCCACGAGGGCGTGCTGTCGGCGACGCCACCGGTGCCGGCGGGCGTCAGCTTTGCCGACGCGCGGAGCTTGCCGTTCGACAAGCTCGCGGCCTACGACCGCCGCTTCTTCCCCGAGGCGCGCGACAGCTTCCTGGCGCCGTGGATCACCGCCCCCGAGCGCACGGCGCTGGCGGCGCTGAAGGACGGCGAGATCGCGGGCTTCGGCGTGATCCGCGCGGCGGTCACCGGCGCGCGCATCGGCCCGCTCTACGCCGCGTCACCCGATATCGCCGCCGCCCTGATCGGCAAGCTCGCCGCGGCGATGCCAGGGCAGGTCGCGATCGACGTGCCGGACTTCCATACGCCGGCCAAGCGACTCGCCGAGCAACTCGGCCTGAAGCCCGCCTTCGAGACGGCACGGATGTACACCGGCCCCGACCCGGCATTCGATCGCGCGGGCCTGTTCGGCGTGACGAGCTTCGAGCTCGGTTGAGTCATTGGACCGCGCGCTTCCAGCGCGCCTCATGCCATGAGCGCACAGGATGCGCGCGGTCCAAATGAGGGCCGCTAGTAGGTCGTCGACAAGTAGTCGACGATCGCCGGGACGTCCTTTTCGTCGATCGGCGCGCCGTAGACCTTGATCATCTTGGTGACCTCGGCCTGCCAGAAATCCTTCTTGAACTTCGGACCGGTCGGCTGGGTCTGGATGTAGTCGGCCGAATGGCAGGCGCCGCAATTGCCCTGCACGGTGTCGAGGTTGGGGCCAGGCTTGAAGGTCGCCGTCTCGGCCGGCAGCTCGAAGGTGATCGGCTTGGCGACGGCCGGCGTGGCGGCTGCGGTGAGCAGCAGAAGAAAGGCGAAACGCTTCATCGTCCTGCTCCCTTACGCCGCCGTCACGCGGGTCGATTCGATCACGTTGCGCATGTAGCCCGGCGGGTTCCAGCCCGGCTTGTCCGGCTGTGTCTTGCCGTCGTTGCCGGTGGCGCGCACCTGCAGCACATGGTCGCCCGTGCCGAGGTTCACCGGCAGCGTCCATTCGCGGAACGAGAACTTGCCGAGGTCCTGACCGAGCTTGGCGTCAGCCCAGCTCTTGCCGCCGTCGGTCGATACCGCGACGCCCTTGATGCCGCTGCCGCCATTGAAGGCGATGCCCTTCAGCGTGGTCTGGCCCGGCTTCACCTTGGCGCCATCGGCGACGCTGGTGATGAAGGAGCGGACGTTGAATCGGTTGATCGGCACGGTCGCCTTGGGTGCGGTGCCCGGTTCGATCATGCCGTTCTCGGTGTCGGGGATGCGATAGGCGCCCTTCATCCAGAAGCCCTCGAATTCCTTGTCGAGCACGGCGACCTCGTTGAGGTGCTTCATCCAGTAGGTGCCGTACCAGCCCGGCACGATCATGCGGATCGGGAAGCCGTTCAGCACCGGCAGGTCGGCGCCGTTCATCTGGTAGGCGATCATCACCTCGCCGTCGCGCGCATGGTCGATGTCGAGCGCCTTGACGAACTTCGGCGTCTTGTCGATCACCGGCCCGTCGAAGCCCGAGTAGGAGATCTGCTTGGCGCCGGCCTTCACGCCAGCCTGGTCGAGCACCGCCTTGAGCGTCACGCCCTTCCAGCGCGCGTTGCCCATCGCGCCGTTGCCGGACTGCCCGCCGGGAACGCGCGGTTCGGAGAAGCCGCGGCTGTTGCCCGAGCACTGGTTGACGGCAACGAACTCGGCCGAGGGCATGCGCTTCAGGTCCGCGAGCTTGAGCTGCAGCGGCTTGTTGACGGCGCCCTTGATCTCGAGCGTCCAGGCGTCGGGATCGATCGTGTCGAACGGGATGTTGGCGAGGTGATAGCGCACGAAGAACGCGTCGTTGGGCGTGATCACGTTCTCGTTGAACACCGCGAACGGCGTCTCGAGCTGCGGCGGGCGCTGGGTCAGGCCGATCATCGGCCGCTTCTGCGGATACTTCACGATCGGCCGTTCGCCGTTGCCGATCGGCAGGGTGACGGTCTGGGCCAAGGCCTGAAGCGGCGATGCGCCAAGCGCAAGCGCGCCCGACGCCTTCATGAGCGTGCGTCTCTGGATCACACCTTTCCTCCCAAGTCGTTATCCCGATTCTATCCAACGCTCCGGCGAGGCACCAGTGCAAGCCACAGAGAGATCACCGTCGAACCGATCGCCGCGGCCTGCAGGGCGGACAAAGGTTCGTGAAGCGCGAGCACGCCGCTGATCACGGCCACGATGGGAATGGCGATCGAGCTGAGGGCCGCGACCTGGGTCGGCAGCAGCTTGACCAGGGCGAACCAGGCCGCGGTGCCGAGCGCCATGGGGACGGCGCCGGTGTAGGTCGTGGCCAGCAGCACGGCGGTCGAGGGCATCGCCGGCGGCCAGCCGTCGAGCACGGCCATGCCGAGCGCAATCGGCGGCCAGGCCAGCACGATCTGCCAGAAGGTGAGCGAGAGGCCCATGCCCGGCCAGGCGGTACGCTTTACGACGAAAGTGCCGATCGCCCAGCAGAAGCCGGCGCTGAGGCCCCAGAACAGGCCGATTGGCGCGCTGGCGTAGCTCCTGAAGTTCGGAATCATCAGCGCCGCTACGGCCGCTGCGCCGATGGCAAGGGCCAGCAGCAGCCGGCCGGTGAGCGGCTGGCGGAGCACCACGAAGCCCAGCAGCGCGACCCAGAGCGGCATGGTGTAGGCCAGCACCGAGGCGTGGCCCGACGGGATGTGCAGCACCGCGAGCGACGTCGCGATGTTCCAGATCGTGATGTTCATCATCGAGGCCAGCAGCAGATGCGGCCAGCGGCCCTTCGGCACGGCGAAGGAATCGCCGCGCAGGCGCATCAGCAGGCCGAGCGTCACGATCGCGATCGACAGCACGCCGGTGCGGAAGGTCGCCACCGGCAGCTCGTGCAGGGCGATCGCGAACAACGGCCAGTTGGTGCCCCAAACGAGCGTCAGCGCCGCCAGCAGCGCCAGCACCTTGAGCGGAACGCGTTTCACGGACGGTCAGGCCTGGTGTTCGTCCGGTGCCCGCAGGAAGCAGCCGTCGATGCGCCACGTGCCGTCGGGCAGGCGCGTCATCGGATAGAAGGCGTCGACCGGCCGGCCGTCGGGGCCGACGACATGGACCTTCTGGGCCGGCTGGCCGTTCAGCTCGACGATCTCGGCGAAGTCGAACACGCGAGGCCGGTAGACCGGCTGGTAGCCCTGCCGCACCATGTCCATGAACGTTCCGGACGTGCCGAACATGTGCTGGATGTTGGGTGAGGCGAGGCCGAAGGCGGCGTCGCCGTCGTCGCGGCGAAACGCCTCGACCTGCCGGCCGATCACGTCACGGATCGCCGCCCGGTCGCCGTCGCTCAGCTCCTGCGCCGCAGCCGGCCAGGCCAGCGCCAGGACGACCAGGACGGGGAGAAAAGCCCCGAAAAGGGCAGGGAAACGGGTCGCCATGGCGCGAGCTTACCGCCCGTTCGCAGCCTGCGAGAACGGAAATTGGGCGGAAATTCCGGCCCTCCCCCGGCCTTGCATCGCCGGGGCAATTTCATTAGGTTGCGCCCCTTCGCTGGACCCCTCGGGGACCGGCCTGCGCGCCCGTAGCTCAACTGGATAGAGCATCTGACTACGAATCAGAAGGCTAGGAGTTCGAATCTCTTCGGGCGCGCCATTTCTCTTCCGACATCTTTAGCCCACCGGTAGCTCGAACACGTGGCGGATCCTGGCGACCAGCCACGAGACTGAGCGCATCGACGTCGCATCCTGCTCGGTGGCGTGGGCCTGGCCGCGGGCGGCGCGGCGCGACAGGGTCACGCTGATCTCGTCGGCGATGATCGGCCGATCGTGCATCAGCTTGGCGAGCGCCGCCTGGCCCACCTCGTAGACCACCGCGAAGGTGAGCGCGCGCACGGTGCCCGGCTCGCCGGCGCCGGTGAACAGGCCCGCCTCGCCGAAATAATCGCCCGGCGACAGGCGCATCAGCTCCATCTCGCGATCGCCGTCGCGGCGCACCACCGCCAGCACGCCGGAGCGGATCACGAACAGCGCGTCGACCTTGGTGTCCTGCTTGACCAGCGTCTCGTCCTTGCGCCAGGCGCGGCGTACCATGCTGCCGGCGAGCGCTTCCCGCTCCTCGTCGGTCAGGCAGCCGAACAGCGGGACTGCGCCGACCAGGCGCAACGCCGTCGCATGGGGCGCGGGTGAGGCGGCCGCCACCGACGGCGTGCCGGCGAAGACGGTGACCGCCTCCTTGGGCTGGGCGAGCGTGAGGCCCGCCGCGCTGGCGTGGCGGTAGACCAGGTCGAAGACCTCGTGCCGGGCGACCGCGCCAGTCGCGAAATCCTTGACCCGGAACGACAGCTCGAACTCGATCGCCTGCGCATCGAGCGACTTGATCTCCACCGTCGGGGCGGGTGTCGACATGATCGAATTGGCGCTGAGCAGCACCGTGCGCATGAGCTCCGAGATGCCCGAGGGTGCCATGGACGGCACGACACGCACCCTGATCTTGACCCCGTGGCTGCGGTTGGGGCTGCTGAGATTGGTGAGCTGCGCCTTGGCGAGGTTGCTGTTGGGCAGCACGACGAGATCGTTCGAGCCGTTCAGCAGATGGGTGGCGCGCCAATTGGTCTCGACCACCCGGCCTTCGATGCCATCGTTCAGCACGATCCAGTCGCCGACCTCGTAGGCCCGGCTGAGATTGAGGGCGATACCCGAGAAGACGTCGCTCAGCGTGCTCTGCAGCGCCAGGCCCAGGATGATGGCGAACACGCCCGAGGTGGCGATCAGGGTGCCGACCGGCGCGCTGAAGACGTAGGCCACCACCGACAGGCCGCAGCCGAGGTAGATCATGCCGACCACGAGATCCTGGATCAGCCGGCCCTCGCGCGGCCGGCGCTCGAAGATCAGGAACACCCGCGCGCAGCTGGTCATCAGCCACGCGGCATTGATCCACCAGATGATCTTGGCGGTCGCCACGAAGAAGCGCTCGACGACCGGCGTGCTGTCCGGCGCGATCTCGTAGGGGATCATGTCGTGCAGCAGCAGCAGCGCCGTCAGCGCCACGAAGAACACCCCCTGGACGACCAGCCGCCAGGCCGGATATTTGCGCAGCAGGATGCGCGTGATGACAGCGCCCACCACCGCAAGGACGCCGGTCTGCACGAAGGGATCGACGATCAGTTCGCTGAGATGAAGGTCACCGATCATGTCAGCGGACGGTCCTCATCGAACAGGATGCGCTCGGCGGCGCCGTCGAGGTCCTCGTACTGGCCGTTGCGCAGCGACCACAGGAAGGCTGCCAGCCCGGCGGCGCCGAGGGCCAACGCGACAGGAATGAGGAAGTAGTAGTCCGACATCACGCGACCCGCATCGGCCTGCGTGCCAGTCGCAGTGCGTTGGCGACCACGACGACCGACGAGGCCGACATGGCGATGGCGGCGATCAGCGGGGTCGCCAGGCCCAGGATCGCGACCGGCACCGCCAGCAGGTTGTAGCCGATCGCCAGCGCGAGGTTCTGGCGCACCAGCCGGTCGGCGCGGCGGGCAGTATCGAAGGCTTCCTTCGCTGCGCCAAGGTTCTCGCGCAGCAGGACGATGTCCGCGGCCGTGCGGCCGATATCCGCGGCCGAGGCCGGCGCCATCGAGACGTGCGCGGCGACCAGCGAGGGCGCGTCGTTCAGGCCGTCGCCGACCATCAGGACCTTCCGTCCCTCGACTGCCAGCGCCGCGAGGCGCGCCATCTTTCCCTGCGGTGACACGCCGCCAACATACGGGACGCCTAGCCTCGACGCGAGCCGCCGCACCGCGCTCTCGTCGTCGCCCGACAGGACCTCGACCGGCACGCCAACCGCCCGGAACGCCGCCACGGTCTCTTCGGCGCCCGGCCGCAACGCCTCGTCGAAACGGAAGGCGGCGACGATCCGGCCCTCCTCGGCCAGCACGACGCCCGGCTGGCGGGCGATCTTGGCCGCCCAGTCGGCGCGGCCCAAGTGATAGAGCCTGCCGCCGATCTCCGCCTCGAGGCCGCAGCCCGCGTGCTCGGTGACCCGCGTGACTGCGATGTCCGCCAGTCCGCGCCGGTGGCCCGCAACGGCGATGGCTTGCGCGTAGGGATGCCGCGAATGGCTGGCGATGCCCGCGGCCAGCGCCAGTATCGGCGGATCGAGGTCTTCATCGACCAGCGTCGGCACGGCCGCGGTGAGCGTGCCGGTCTTGTCGAACACCACCCAATCGGCCTCGGCCAGCCGCTCGAGCGCGCCGCCGTCCTTCACCAGGATTCCGCGCTGGAGCAGGCGTTGCACCGCCACGACCTGGACCATCGGCACCGCGAGCCCGAGCGCGCAGGGGCAGGTGATGATGAGTACGGCGATGGCGGCGGTAATCGCGCGATGGAAGTCGCCCGCCATCGCCATCCAGCCGACGAAGGTCAGGAACGCGGTGAGATGGACCACCGGTGCGTAGAGGCGGGCGGCGCGGTCGGCGATGCGCCGGTAACCGGCGCGGCCTGCTTCGGCCCGCTCCATCAGACGCATCATCTCGGCCAGGAAGGACTCGCGGGCGGCGGCCGTGGCGACGATCGTGAGCGTTCCGGTGAGATTCAGCGTGCCGGCCTGCAGGGTGTCGCCTGAGCCAACCGCTCGCGGCAGGCTTTCGCCCGAGACCAGCGAGACATCGAGGTCCGATCGGCCCTCGACGACGCGGGCGTCGACCGGGACGCGCTCGCCGGGCGCCAGCCGGATCGTCATGCTGGGCAGGATTTCGTCGATCGGGCGGTAGCGCACGCCGTCGCCCTCGACGACCGATGCGCCGCGCGCGCCGAGGCGGGCCAGGTTCCGGACCGCGGTGCGCGTGCGCTCGCGCATCACGTGATCGAGCGTGCGGCCGATCAGCAGGAAGAACAGCAGCGAGGTCGCCGCATCGAAATAGGCGTGCTCGGCATGCGCGGCGGTTTCGTACAGGCTCATGCCGAACGCCAGCAGGACGCCGATCGAGATCGGCACGTCCATGTTGGTCCGCCCGTGGCTCACCGCCCGCCAGGCCGAGCGGAAAAAGATGCGGCCGCTATAGGCGAGGCACGGCAGGGCGATCGCCGCCGACAGCCAATGCAGCAGATCGCGCGCGCCCGGATCGGCGCCGGCCCACACGCCGACCGACAGCATCATGATGTTGCCTGCCGCGAAGCCCGCGACGGCCAGCGCGCGGATCAATTCCTTGACGCTGCCGTCCGCCTCGGCGCGCGCAGCATCGCCCAGATGAGCGTCGAAGCCCGCTTCGTCGAGGGTCTCAATCAGCGGCGGCGGCCTGTCGCCGCGCCAGTCGACCGTCACCCGCCGGGTCGAGAGATTGGCCCGTGCGCGGTCGACGCCCGGCATCTGGCCGAGTACGCGTTCGACGCGCTGGATGCAGGCGCCGCAATGCATCGACGGGACCGAGAGCTCGCTCTGCCGCACATCCGTCGCGATACGACGGCTGGCCAGCAGCAGCTCGTCATCAAGGTTTGATCGCGCGCCAGGCATGCCACGTCCCATGTCCCAGGAGGGGAAACACGACGATCAAGCCGAGCAATCCCGTGGCCAGGCTGAGCAGGAAGAGCACCAGTACGATCGCGCCCCACATCAGCATGACGGGCAGGTTGTTCCAGACCAGCGCCATGCTGGTTCCCATGGCGGTCAGGGCGTCGACTTCCTCCTCGAGCATCCGCGGGACGGAGAAGACGCTGATCGCGAAGGAGAACGAGGCGAACAGCGCGCCGACGACGCTGCCGACCACGAGCAGCGCCCAGCCGGTCGTCGTCGTGAACAGGGTGTTGGCGATATGGTCCAGCCCCGGGAACGGCAGCAACCCGAAGAACAGGGCGTAGACGATCACCGCGGCCCGCATCCACAGCAGCATGAGCAGCAGGAGAAGGACGCCAGTGAAGAAAAGCTGTCCGGGAGAGGCCGTGCGCACGAACACCATGCTGGTCAGGCTGAACGGCGTCCCTCGGGCGATCCGCCGGCTCTTCTCGTAGAGCCCCATCGCCAGCAGCGGGCCCACGACCATGAACCCGGCGAGCGCGGGGAAGAGGATGTAGTCCCAGCCGAACGAGAATAATCCGGTGACGATCGCCTCGGACACGGCGAATACCACGATGCCGTAGGCGAGACTGGTCGCCGGCCGCACCAGCAGGTCCCGCCAGCCGGCGGCCAGCCACTGCCAGGCGACGGCGGGTGCGAGGTTGCGCTTCAGCGGGTTCGCGTGTGGCAGCGGCGGCATCACCGCGGGAATGATCGGCCTCATGGTCTGGCTCCCGAAGGGCACGTCGATGCGGCGGCTTTGAAGGCTCCGGCCTTGTCGACACACTCCGGTTGGGACGTGACGGCGACGAAGACCAGGTGCGCGTTGGCGGCAAGCACGAGCAGCAGCAGGCCGGCCACGACCAGCCACGTCGTCGTGCGCCGCGGCAGAGCACTCATGGCTGCCTCAGGTCGACGAGGTAAAGCGCCAGGATCTTGCGGTCGATCGGCGACAGGCGATCCTCCCAGCTCGGCATGTGGCCCTGGTGTCCGCCCCAGATCGACGCGTAGATCGAATCCTGGTCGCCGCCAAACTGCCAGAACGAATCGGTCAGGTTGGGCGAGCCGACGTCCATCTTTCCCTTGGCATCGGGCCCGTGACAGATCGCGCAGTTCGCCGTGAAGACCGCCTTTCCGGCCTCGGCGTTGCCGGCGATCGGCGTCACGGCGGGATGGCCGAGGCTCAACAAGTAGGCGGTGACGTTGTCCAGGTCAGCACGCGGCAACACCTGGTCGCGGCCGAACGCCGGCATCTGCGAATTGCGGCTTTTCGGATGGGGCGAGTTGATGCCGACCCGGATGGTTTCGGCGATCTCTGCCGGCGAGCCACCCCACAGCCACGACCCCGTCGTGAGGTTGGGGAAGCCGGGCCCGCCTTTGGCCTCGCGCCCATGACACACCGCGCAATTGTCACCGAACAGGGTGCGGCCGGTCTGGCGCACCGCGGACATCAACTGGGGATCGCGCTGGATGTCGGCGTAGTCGAGCTTCGTGATCCGGTCGGTCCATACCGCGCGATCGAGCGCCGCCTGCTTGACCGACTGGGTGACCGCGGTGCGCTGGTCGAATCCCAGCAGGCCCTTTGTGTAGGTCGTGCCGACCGGAAAGGCCGGCATCAGTACCCAGTAGCCGAGCGCAAAAGCGAACGTCACCGCCAGGAAGAGGAAGACCAGCTTCGGCACCGGCGTGTTCAGCTCGGTGATGCCGTTCCATTCGTGGCCGGTGATGAGATATCCCGATTTGGGGTCGCGCTCTGGGGGATCGCGCTCTAGGGGCATGGCCGATCCTCACTCTCCAGGATGGTGCCGGCCGCTCGTTCGAAGCGGGCCTTGTTCGAGGGCCAGTAGACGGAGGCCAGGACGACGAGGGAGAGGCCGACCAGGTAGAGCAGGCCGACGACCTGTGCCAGCCAGACCATGTCTTCGTGCGCCATGATCACCTCCCTGTCTCGGCGACGGACTTCTCCGCCGCGTCGGTGAGCCGGCCGAGGATCTGGAGATAGGCGACCAAGGCATCCATCTCGGTCACGACCGCGGGGTTGCCGTCGAAGACCCGCACGTTCGTGTCGTCGCCATAGCGCTTGAACACGCCGGGCGCGCCCGGGTCGTCGGGCGACGCCTGTGCGTTGGCATCGGCATTGGCGTTGGCGATCATGTCGTCGGTGTAAGGCACGCCGACGGCGCGCATCGCCCGCAGGTGATGGTCGAGATTGTCGGTGCGCAGCCGCGTGGCGGCGAGCCAGGGATAGTTGGGCATCACCGATTCCGGCACGACCCGCCGCGGATGGTCGAGATGGGCGACATGCCATTCGTCGGAATACTTGCCCCCGATGCGCGCAAGATCGGGGCCGGTGCGCTTGGAGCCCCACAGCATCGGATGGTCGTACTTCGATTCCACGGCCAGCGAGTAGTGGCCGTAGCGCTCGACCTCGTCGCGCAGGGTGCGGATCATCTGCGAATGGCAGGCGTAGCAGCCCTCACGGATGTAGATGTTGCGGCCCGCCAGCTCGAGCGGCGTGTAGACCCGCATACCGGGCGCGTCCTCGACGGTCTGGTGGATGGTGAAGAGCGGCGCGATCTCGACCAGGCCGCCGATGCTGGCGACGGCAACGATGCAGAGCGCGAAAGTGATCGCCTTGCGTTCCAGCCAGTAGTGCAATCCGAACATGGCTTACTCCGCCGCCAAGGCTTTCTCGGGAAGGTCGGCGATGTCCGCCTGCTCCTGGCGCGGCGCGGTGCGCACCGTCATCCAGACGTTGTAGCAACCGGCCAGTGTGCCCAGCAGGAACATCAGGCCGCCGACGGCGCGGGCGATGTAGTAGGGGTGCATCGCCACCAGCGAATCGACGAACGAATAGGCGAGCGTGCCGTTGGCATTGTAGGTCCGCCACATCAGCCCCTGGATGATGCCGGAGTTCCACATCGACATGACGTAGATGACGGTGCCGGCGAGGGCGAACCAGAAGTGCACCTCGACCAGGCGGTTGGAGTACATCGCCTCGCGCTTCCACAGCCACGGCACGATGGCGTAGATCGAGCCGAAGGTGATCATCGCCACCCAACCGAGCGCGCCGGCATGGACGTGGCCGATCGTCCAGTCGGTGTAGTGTGACAGCGCGTTCACCGGCCGGATCGCCATGAACGAGCCCTCGAAAGTGGTGAGCCCGTAGAACACGGCGGCAACCATCATGAAGCGGAGCGTCGCGTCGTCGCGCACCTTGTGCCAGGCGCCGTTCAGCGTGAGCAGCGCATTGGCCGCCGCGGTCCAGGACGGCACCAGCAGCATCACCGAAAAGGTCATGCCGAGCGTCTGCACCCACTGCGGCAGCGCGGTGTAGTGCAGGTGGTGCGAGCCCGCCCACATGTAGAGGAAGGTGATTCCCCAGAAGCTGATGATCGACATGCGGTAGGAATAAAGCGGCCGGCCGGCGCGCTTGGGCATGAAGTAGTACATCATGCCGAGGAAGCCCGACGTCAGGAAGAAGGCGACGGCGTTGTGGCCGTACCACCATTGCGTCATCGCATCCTGCACGCCCGAGAACGCCGAGTAGCTCTTGAAGCTGCCCCATACCGGCACGGCGAGGTTGTTGATGATGTGCAGCATCGCCACGACCAGGATGAAGGCCAGGTAGTACCAGTTGGCGACGTAGATGTGCGGTTCCTTGCGGCGCGCCAGCGTGCGCAGGTAGACGACGAAGTAGGTCACCCACACGACCAACAGGACGAGGTCGGCGTACCATTCCGGCTCGGCATATTCCTTCGACTGGGTGATACCCATCAGGTAGCCGGTGGCTGCGAGCACGCAGAACAGGTTGTAGCCGAACACGACGAACAGCGGGCTGAGCTGGTCGGGCAGCCGTGCGCGCGAGGTGCGCTGCATCACGTAGAACGAGGTCGCGATCAGCGCATTGCCGCCGAAGCCGAAGATCACGCCGCTCGTATGCACCGGGCGTAGCCGGCCGAAGCTCGCCCACGGGGCATCGAAGGTCATATCGGGATAGGCGAGCAGCCAGGCGACCCAGTCGCCGATGAACATGCCGATCGCGGCCCAACCCATGGCGAGCAGGATGCCGAGCTTGATCGGCTCGTCGTAGTAACGCTGGAAGCGCTCGGCGGACGGCTCGGGCGCGAAGTAGCCGTGGATGACGCCGAAGACGCCAAGGACGGCCATGACCACGATCAACAGGCCGTGCGTGCCGAGCGGGTCGTTCTTGCCGTAGCCGACAAGGAACAGACCGACGCAGGCGAGCGCGACCAGCATGATGATCGCGCGTTGACGTTCGAGCTTGGTGAGTTGGGCGATCATCGCGTGCACCTGCCTTGCGACCTCTTTCTTGCCCAAAATAAGCGAACGCGTCGTTGATCCTGGTCAAAGACGCGGTGCCGCTGCGGAATTCGCGCGAATCGGAAAATCGTCGGCGGGAATGTAAGAGGGACGGCCACCGCGCGG
This sequence comes from Reyranella sp., assembly GCA_036493235.1. Taxonomy (GTDB): domain Bacteria; phylum Pseudomonadota; class Alphaproteobacteria; order Reyranellales; family Reyranellaceae; genus Reyranella. Next base: position 3,619 of record DASXQC010000156.1, on the reverse strand, counting down.
TCGCCGGATCCCGTCTCAGCCTGGGACTGTTGAGGGGCTACGACCGCACCAGGTACCACAACGACAGGGCAACGATTGCCAGGATCGTCACGGTGACGATGATCGCGAAAGCCCGTAGCGGTGGCTCGGGCGCTCGGGTCGGCGGAGCTGGCTCCTGGATCGGTTGGTCTTTCTGCACGACCTCACGCGGGGCTTCCGTCATGGCCTCCCCCTGCATTCGTGGAGTTGCTTGTCCGCTCACCGTCGGATGGATCGCGACCGACCGGTCTGATGATCAGCCGCGAGCCGTGTGCAAAATTGACATAGGCCCACGCCCAATCAAGCGCGACGGTGATGCGGTTGCGAAAGCCGATCAGGAAGAAGATGTGCGCCACGCACCACAGCAGCCATGCCGGCAGGCCGGTCAGGCGCAGCCGGCCGAAGTCGATGACCGCCGCCTTGCGGCCGATCGTGGCGAGATTGCCGAAGCTCGTATAAGTGAACGGTGCCGGTGCAGGGCGGCCCGCGATCCGCGCCGCAATCACGCGCGCCACGTAGGCGCCCTGCTGCTTGGCGACCGGCGCCAGTCCGGGCAGCGGCTTGCCGTGAGCGTCTTTTGCATCCGCCGTATCACCGATGACGAAGATGTTGCGATGGCCGGGAAGGCTGAGATCGGGACCGACCTGGACGCGCCCGGCACGGTCGGCTTCGGCGCCGAGCCATTGCGCGGCCGACGAGGCCGCGACGCCCGCCGCCCAGATGACGGTCCGTGCGGCGATCTCGGTCTTGCCGATGACGACGCCCTCGTCGCTGCAGGCGATGACGGCCGAGGCGAGATGGACCTCGACGCCCAGCTTCTCGAGCCGGCGCTTCGCGTCCTGCGAGAGCGACTCGGGAAAGCTCGGCAGCACGCGCGGGCCGGCATCGGCCAGCACCACGCGCGCATCGGCCGGATCGAAGTTGCGGAATTCCTGGCGCAGGGTGCGTCGCGAGATTTCGGCGATCGCCCCCGCCATCTCGACGCCCGTCGGGCCCGCGCCGATCACCACGAAGGTCAGCAGGCGGTGCCGCTCGGCCTGGTCGGTCTCGGTTTCGGCGAGCTCGAACGCAAACAGGATGCGCTGGCGGATCTCGATCGCGTCCTCCAGCGACTTCAGGCCCGGCGCGAACGGCGCCCAGTCGTCGTGCCCGAAGTACGAATGGTGCGCTCCGGTAGCGATCACGAGATGGTCGAAGGCCTCGCGCTTGTGCCCGATCGCGACTTCCTGGCGATCGAGATCGACGCCGGTGACCTCGCCGAGCAGCACCGTCACATTCTGCTGCTTGCGGAACACGGCGCGGATCGGCGCGGCGATCTGCGCCGGCGCGAGGCCCGCGGTTGCCACCTGGTAGAGCAGTGGCTGGAAGAGATGATGATTGCGCCGGTCGATCAGGGTGATCCGCACCGGCGCGCGGGCGAGCGTCTTGGCAGCCATCAGCCCGCCGAACCCCGCACCCACGATCACGACATGCTCGGTCATCGGCTCTGCACCCTTGCGTGCGACCATGATACGAAATTTCAGCCGCGCCGGGCGATACCGGCCCGAAGAGCCAAGCAATGCGGGATTCGTCACATACGGTGCCGGCCGCTTTCGGCAGATTGGCGGTGAGGGGATCATTGGAGATCGAACATGCGCCCGACGCTCTGCCGTCGCATCGCGATGGCCGTGCTTGCCGCCGGTCTGGCACCAGGCACTGTCGCTGTCGCCGCGGAGCCGATGGACTGCCGGGTCGAGGAGCCCGATTCAGTGCAGATCAGCTGGGATTCGCCCTGCCAAACCGGCGACTGGCTCCTCGATACAGAACTGGGCTGTCGCACGTGGGACTGGCATCCCACTCCCGATGACGGCGCGACCTGGACCGGCGCCTGCCGGTCCGGCGCGAAGTCGGGCCACGGCGTGGTCCAGTGGTTCGAACATGGCCAGGCGATCGACCGCTTCGAGGGGACCTTCGTCGCGGGGCGGCGTGAGGGTTACGGGAAGTACAGCTGGAACCGGACCGACTGGTTCGCGGGCTCCTACAAGGACGATCTACCCGACGGTCCCGGGACGGCGCATATTGCCGGAGAGACCTTCACTGGGCTCTGGCACCACGGATGCTTCGCCGCAGATCGCCGGGTTGTCGCGATCGGCGTGGCGCGCAAGACATGTGACGATCCGGCGACGAATTCGAAGGTCAGCAGTTCGACTCGCTTACCGCGTTCGATCGGGCGCGCGCCGTTCCTCTAGCCAGCGCTGTTGCTTTAGAGATAAACGGTGAGCGGCGTGGTCGTCGCTAGAAAGCGCGTCCCTTCGCCGGGCGCAGATTTTCTTTTTGGTCGACACCTTAATTTCCAACGCGGCGGCGAGCGATTCCCTGGGAAATCTCGCTCGGGAATGTCAAAGGCCACGAATCTGGCGCTTGCAGCGGGCTCATTGTGGGCAATGGCCGGCGTTCGAGGCCCAGAAACAGCGCCTTTTTCCCCGGCCATTGCCCGTAATAGGTGTTCGGCGCGTGATCATGCAGTGTCGTGCGCATGATGATGATCGTGCTGCGCCTGCTGTCGCTCTTGGGGCTGAAATCCCGATGGCATCGGCATTTCAGCCCGCGCCCCTGAATGAGGTGTTTTTTCAGGGGGACAAAGTCGGTGGATTCGTGGACTCCTAGCCCGAAACCCTTGTGCCATCGGCATCCAACCGGTCCACACCCGAGTGGACTCTTGTGGACTCCCGACTAGGGCGATTCGACGAAAAAGACTTCGCGCTAAGGCGTCGCTTCGGCGCGCCGCAGCCAGAAGCGGAAGATGATGGGGCTGGTCAGCAGGATCAGGAACAGCCGGAACAAGTGGTGGGTCGCCACCATGGCGATCTCGATGCCGAGCGCCAGGCCGATCAGGCTCATCTCGGCGAAGCCGCCGGGCGCGTAGGAGAGCACGACCGCGTCGAGGTTGAGGCCGGTGAGCGCGACCGAGATCTTGGCGAAGGCCACGGCCACTCCGATCATGATGACCGCCGCGCCAACCGACGCCGCCATCTCCTTGTGCAGCTTCTCGAACGCCGCGCCGACGAAGCGGCAGCCGATGCCGGCGCCGACCACGACCTGCGCCGCGGCCACCAGCTCGCCGGGCGGCTTGGAGGCGGTGAAGCCACCGAGGTGGGCGATGGCGCTGCAGATCATCGGCCCCATCATGAAGGCCGCCGGCAGGCGCAGCGTCCGGGCGATCGTCGCGCCGACCAGGCCGCAGGCGATCAGGATCGCATAGTCGCGCCAGTCGTTGCCGGTCGGCCCGCGTGCCAGGGTAAGCACGCTGGTCTGCGCGCCGTTGACCAGCCGGTACCAGATCGGGATCGTCATCACGACGGTGAGGATGCGCAGCGCCTGGGCCAGGGCAATGCACCGCTCCTCGCCGCCCATCGCACCGCCCAGGATCGTCATGTCGTTGAGGCCGCCGGGCATGGCGGCGAAATAACAGGTCTGGCGGTTCCAGTCGGTGGTGCGGCGCAGCCACAGATAGCAGAGCGTGGCGGCAGTCAGCGTCATCAGCGAGACGATGCCGAGGCTGATCGCCCATTGGCCGAGGCGCTGCAGCAGGTCGGCGTTGAAGCCCGAGCCCAGCAGCACG
>DASXQC010000155.1:0-6949 GCA_036493235.1 Reyranella sp. | reverse complement strand
CCGAAGGCAAGGACTGTCCTGCGTCGCATGGCTCACTCCGCCGCGCGTGGCCAGGATGGGCCGACGATCCGTTCGAGATTCTCAAGATAGGCTTCGTGCCAGTCCTGGCCTTCCGGGGCAAGGAAAGCACCGGCGCGGGCCTGACGGAAGACCTCCGGCCGGTCGACGCCCGGCGGCACCGTGCCGTGGTCGCGAAGCTCGCGCGCTGCATTCAGCAGCCGCCGCCGCGTCAGGGTGATCATGCGATCGCTCGGCGCCAGGTGCTCGCGCGAGCGGTCGACCACGTCGCCCATGCTCTCGGTCACCGCCTGGTCCTGCGCCACCAGGCCCTGGATGCCGGTGTAGGTGCCGCCCTCCTGGATGGCGCGGTCGATCTGGTAGTCGTTGTCGAGGTTGGCCTTGAACCGCCAGCGGTCGTGCCAGCCGCTGCCGTTGGGCAGGTACTCCATCGGCGATACCGAGCCCGGGATCGGGCTGCCGTCCTTGAGCTCGCGCAGCGCCACGGTGCGCCTGGTCCAGAAGAACGTGAAGACCATCGTGTGCGTGTCGTCCATCGGCACCCAGAGGCTGGCCTGGATGTGATCGGCGAAGGTGCCGTCGGGCGGCAGCGTGATGAACGGAAAGATGAAGTGCGAGAAGCGGTGATAGACCTGCCCGTCGCCGGTCGGCCGGTAGGCCGTGTACATCGTGCCCCAGTCGGTGTCCTTGACGTGATAGCGTGGCGCGCGGTCGGTCAGGTTGAAGCGATGCAGGCTGTCGGCCGCGATCTCGTTGGCGTGCAGCGTGCCGAGATGCAGGAAGCTGAAGTGCGAGGTGTCGATGTCGCCCTCGAGCGCCTGCAACCAGTTGCACTCACGCTGGTGCACGCGGGTGACGCGCTCGTGCTCCGGCAGCGCCAGACTCTCGATGTCCGGCATCGGCGGCGCCTGCTCGCCCGGTCCCATGTAGGTCCAGATGAGGCCGCCGCGCTCGACCACCTTGTAGACCGTGGCGTGCACACGATCGGTAAACTGCTGGTCGGGTGGCAGGTTGGGCATGTCGAGGCACCGGCCTTCGGCGTCGAACTTCCAGCCGTGATAGACGCAGCGGATGCCATCGCCCTCGGCCCGGCCGAAGAACAGCGACGCGCAGCGATGCGGGCAGCGATGGTCCATGATCCCGACCCGACCCTTTTTGTCGCGGAAGGCAATCAGCCGCTCGCCCAGGAGCAGCAGGCGTATCGGCGGCGCGCCCGGCTCGAGTTCCGACGACAGGCACGCGGGAATCCAGTATTGGCGCATCAAATCGCCCATCAGGGTGCCCGGGCCGACCCGCGTCAGGTCGGTATTGTCGCGTGCAGAAGTCATGCGCCGTTCCACCCCATGAGATCACCCAGTTCGCACAACGCACGTCTGTTCATTTGGCGACATTTGAGGCAGGCTAGCGGAGTTAGGGAGGATTCAAAATGCCGCGTTTGCGCGAAGCCGATGCCGAGCGACGTCTAGCGAACGGAGGACCGAACTACGTCGAGGCGCTGGCTCGCGGGTTGAGCGTCATCAACGCGTTCGGACAGGAACGCCGACAACTCAGCCTCAGCGACGTCGCGCGCGCAACCAGCCTGCCAAAGGCGAGCGTGCGGCGCATGCTGCACACCCTGATCACGCTGCAACTTGCCGACACCGACGGCCGCGTGTTCCGCCTGACGCCGCGCGTGCTAAGCCTTGCCGGCGACTATCTCGGCTCGAACAAGATCTCGACCGTCGTCCAGCCGGTATGCGAACACGTGGCGCGCATCACCGGACGGTCGTCGTGGGTGGCGGTGCTCGACGGCTACGACATGGTCACCATCGCGCATGCCTTGCCGCAATATCCAATGGCGCTGTCGCCGGGCGTCGGCTTGCGCCATCCCGCCTTCTGCACCGCCGCCGGCCGCGCGATCCTCGGCACCTTCGACGACGAGGCGCTCGATCGATGGCTGGCCGAGCTCAAGCCCGAGCCGTTCACCAAGTTCACGCCGACCAACCTCAAGGCGATCCGCAAGTGCATCACCGATGCCCGCGACAAGGGCTACGGCGAGACGCACCAGGACATGAAGGTCGGCGATTGCGGGCTGGCCGTGGTCCTGAAGCGCTACGACGGCCGCACGGTCGGCGCACTCCAGGTCACCGGCACGCTCGACGACATGCCGCAGAAGCACCGCGAGATGCTGCAGAAAGCCGCCGACGACATGCGCCAGCAGCTGATCTGATCGCCGCCTACTCGGCGGCCTTGGCCTTCACCACCGGGGCCGCCGGGAACTCCATGCGGTCGTCGGTGCGGCAGTAGCGGTCGGCGAACATGCGGCCGACCGGATGATACTTGTCCATGTGGACGCGCATCGCCTTGGGGTCCCACAGCTCGTCGCGGATGTGGAAGCGCAGGCCCTCGCCGATCACCAGCTGGCGGTCGTCCTTGACGTTGATCACCTGCCAGGTCCGACACTCCATCGACCACGGCGCATCGGCCAGCCGCGGTGGCTTGATGTCGAGTGACGGTGCGAGCTTCAGGCCGAGATAGTCCGGCTCGCCGACATTCGGCGGGAAGTCGCCGCTCGAATCGTGCATCGAGCGGGCCAGCGGCTCGTCGGTGAGGTTGACGACGAACTCTCCCGTGCGCTCGATGTTGAGCCAGGTGTCCTTCAAGCGCCCATCCGGCCGCTTGTTGATCGCGAACATGATCAGCGGCGGATCTTCGGCGAACACGTTGAAGAAGCTGAACGGCGCGGCATTCGCCACCCCGCTCGGCCCGAGCGTGGTCACCCACGCGATCGGCCGCGGCAGGACGAAGGCCGCGAGGATCTTGTAGCGCTCGTGCGGCGCCACATCGGTTGCTGCGTAGTGCATCGGAAGATCCTCAGTTCGCCGTGTCGATCTCGACGCCGGTGCGCTCTGAGATCAGCTTGTAATGCTCGGGCCGGCGGTGCTTGGCGAAGTTGAACGTGGTGTTGCGGATATACTCGCCCAGCGCCAGGTCGCAATCGTAGGAGATCACCTCGTCCTCCTCGGTCGTGCCTTTGGCGACGACCTCGCCGGTCGGCGCCACGATCACCGACCCGCCGTGCAGCCAGAAGCCGTCTTCCTTGCCGGCCTTGGCCGTGGCGATGACCCAGATGCCGTTCTGGTAGGCCGCGGCCTGCAGCGACAGCATGTGATGGAACACGCGCAGGTACGGCGGCTCGTGCGGCGCATAGACGTTGTCGCTCGGCGTGTTGTAGCCCAGCACGACCATCTCGGCGCCCTTCAGGCTCATGACGCGGAAGGTCTCGGGCCAGCGCCGGTCGTTGCAGATGCACTGCCCGACGCGAACATCGTCCTTGAACATCTTCCAGACGTTGAAGCCGAGATCGCCGACCTCGAAGTACTTCTTCTCGAGATGCTGGTACGGCACGTTCGGGCGATGGTCGTCATGGCCCGGCAGGTGGACCTTGCGGTACTTGCCGACCAGCCGGCCGTCGGGGCCGACCAGGATCGAGGTGTTGAAGTGGTGCGCCGCGCCGCCCTCTTCCGTGCGCTCGGCATAGCCCAGGTAGAAGCCGATGCCCTTCGAACGCGCCAGCTCGAACAGCGGCTGCGTCTCGGGGCTCGGCATCTGGTTCTCGAAGTACTTCTCCACCTCGTTCGCGTCGTCGTGCCAGTAGCGCGGGAAGAAGGTCGTCAGCGCGAGCTCCGGAAACACCACGAACTTCGAGCCGCGCGAGTCGGCTTCCTTCAGCATCTCCATCATGCGCTTGACCACGCTCGCCCGGCTGTCGGCGAGATTGATGGGCCCGAGCTGGGCAGACGAGACTTTCAGACGACGGGGCACTTCTCGGTCTCCTCTAGAACAACGGCTTGAGGCCAAAGCGCGACATCGCCTGCAGTTCCGGCGAGGTGATGCCCTTGGGCTTGGATGAATCGGGCGACTCGCAGGGCAGGAACTGGCCCGAGCCGCGCTCGGCGTTGAGCTTGCCGTTCTCGACCACGACGCGGCCGCGGCTCACGACGACGATCGGCCAGCCCTTGATCTCGCGGCCTTCGTAGGGCGTGTAGCCGACATTGTCGTGCAGGTCCTTCCAGCGGATCGTCACGTCCTTATCGGCGTCCCAGATCGCAAAGTCGGCGTCGGAGCCGACGGCGATCGTGCCCTTGCGCGGATAGAGGCCGTAGAGCCGAGCGTGGTTGGTCGAGGTCAGCGCCACGAACTGCTGCAGGCTGATCCGCCCCTTCTGCACGCCCTCGCTGAACAGCAACGGCAGGCGGATCTCGAGGCCGGGCACGCCGTTGGCCATCTCCTTGAAGGTGGTCTTGTCGCCCTTCGGGATCTTGCCCCCTTCGTTGAACTGGTAGGGCGCATGGTCGGACGAGAAGGTCTGGAACGTGCCGTCCTTCAGCGCCGTCCACACTGCCTCCTGCGCGGCGCTGTCGCGCGGCGGCGGGCTGCAGCACCACATCGCGCCCTCGACGCCGGGCTTGTCCATGTCGTCGGCGGTCAGCGCGATATACTGCGGACAGGTCTCGCCGAAGATCTTCAGGCCCTTCTTCTGCGCCTGGCGCAGCGTCTCGATCGCCTCGATCTCCGACATGTGCACGATCAGCATCGGCGCATCGACCAGGCGCGCCAGCGAGATCGCCCGGTTGGTCGCCTCGGCCTCGGCGACGCGCGCATGGGCGATGGCGTGGAACTTTGGCGCGCCGTGGCCCTGCTCGATCAGGTGATGCGCCAGCCACTGGATCATGTCGTGGTTCTCGGCATGCACCATGACCAGCGCGCCTTCCTTGCGAGCCAGCGCCAGGATGTCGAGCATCTGGTAGTCGCTGACCTTCATGGCGTCGTAGGTCATGTAGATCTTGAACGAGGTGTAGCCGTCCTTGATCAGCGCCGGCAGGTCCTGGCCCAGCGCCTGCGGCGAGGGATCGGTGACGATCAGATGGAACGCGTAGTCGATCACCGCCTTGGGCGTCGCCGCCTCGTGATAGTCGTTCACCACTTGGCGCAGCGACATGCCACGATGCTGGGCCGCGAACGGAATCACCGTCGTCGTGCCGCCGAACGCCGCCGACACCGTCCCGCTGTAGAAATCGTCGGCGCACATGATGCCGAAGCCCGACTTCTGCTCGATATGCGCATGGCTGTCGATGCCGCCGGGAAGCACGAACTTGTTGCCGGCATCGATCTCGCGGCGTCCTGTGCCCTTCAGGCCCGACTCGATCGCGGCGACCTTGCCGTCCTTGACGCCGATGTCGCCTTCGGTCTGGCGATCCTCGGTGACGATCCTGGCGTTGCGAACAATCAAATCGTAGTTAGCCATAACGCTCTCACTCCGCCGCCAGCTTGTGGGTTCGACCCGACGCTGCCAGCCGGCGTTCGAGGCGAGCCATCAGAGAGTCCAGTTCCGCACGATCGGTCGCCGTCAGCGACGAGCCCGGCGCGCGCTGCCGCGGGCTCTTGATCGCGCCGCGCTTGAACAGCACTTCCTTGCGCAGCGCCAGCCCGATCGCCGGCTGCACCTCGTGCCGCACCAGCGGCAGGTAGATGTCGAACAGGTCCTCTGCCTCCTCCGCCTCCTCCGCCTTGCCCGCGGCGAACAGCTCGTAAACCTGCACCAACATCTCCGGCCAGGCGAAGCCGGTCATCGCACCGTCGGCGCCGCGCCGCATTTCCTGCGGCAGATAGAGGCCGCCATTGCCGACCAAAATCGACACGCGCCGGTGGCCGGGCTTCTTCTCGCTTTCGCGCACGCGCGTCAGCTTGGCGAGGCCCGGCGCATCCTCGTGCTTCAGCATCACGAGCTGCTTGAAGTCGTCGACCAGCCGCTCGAACACCGCCGGCGGCAGGTACACGCCGGTGACCTGCGGATAGTCCTGGTACACGACCGGGATGGCCGGACCGAGCGCTTCGAAGACCTGCGAATAGTAGTTGTAGATTCCGTCGTCGCCCTTGAGCCCGGCCGGCGGCGCCACCATCACGCCCGCGGCGCCCGCCACCATCACCTCGTGGCTCAGCCGCCGCACGTTCTCGAGGCCGGCATGGCTCACGCCGACGATCACCTGGCGGTCGCCGGCGCGGCCGATCACGCGCTTCACCACCTCGATCGATTCGTCCGCCGTGAGCTTGTGCGCCTCGCCCATCATGCCGAGCAGCGTGAAGCCATGCACACCGCTGCGGATGTAGAAATCGGTGAGCGTGTCGACGCTCTGCAGGTCGAGCGCGCCATCGTCCGTGAACGGTGTGGCGGCGATGATATAGACGCCCTTGGCGCTTTCGCTGAGTTTTGAAGTCATGTCCCGATCATGCCAGTCTGAGGCGCAAAGGGTAAGGGACCGATGAGCACCAGTCGCACCGCGACCACTCGCATCGCAAACCTCGATCACGTCGTCGCCTGGGACGACTCCGAGCAGCGCCACGTCTATCTCGACGCCGCCGACCTCGTGTTCAAGGGCAACGAGGTCGTCCATATCGGTCCCGGCTATGCGGGGCCCGTGGACAGCACGATCGACGGCAAGGGCTTCATGGCGATCCCCGGTTTCGTCAACGTGCACTCCCATCCCTTCTCGGAGCCTGCGAACAAGGGCCTCACCGAGGAGTACGGCTCGGACAAGCTCGGCCAGAGTTCGCTTTACGAATACCTCACCGTCTACGGCCTCAATCCCGAGGACGCCGGTCCGTCGACGCAGGTCGCGATGTCGGAACTGCTGAAGAGCGGCGTCACCACCATCACCGACCTGTCGATGGCGCGAGACGGCTGGGTCGACCAGCTCGCCAGCACCGGCATCCGCGCGGTCGTCTGCCCGATGATGCGGCAGGGCGTATGGTTCACCAGGAACGGCCACACCGTCGACTACGCCTGGGACGAGAAGGCCGGCGAGAAGGCGTTCGAGGCCTCGATGAAGACGATCGACGAGGCGCTCAAGCATCCGAGCGGGCGCCTCAGCGCGATGGCCGGCCCGGCGCA